>JAEZHR010000335.1 GCA_023416415.1 Pseudomonadota bacterium | reverse complement strand
GGCATGGGCATGGACATCAACGTGCACGACCAGTGGGCAGTGGAATCCCAGGGCCCGATCCAGGACCGCACGCGCGAACACCTGGGTACGACCGACAAGGGCATCGTTGCCTACCGCCGCCTGCTGGTGAATGCAATCGAGAGCACGCAGGAAGGCGGCCCGGCGCCGATGCTGATCGACGAGAAGAAGGCAGCAGAGTTCAGCGGCCCGCCCTCCATCGACGGCGTCAACCGCAGCACGCTCGATCCGGTCTCCTACTGGCAGGAGGCCGACCTCGATCGTCGCCGCAAGTCCGACTGGGCGTCAGCACGCCTGGCATCCAAGCCTGCCGGAAAATAAAGATGAGCAGTTTCGTCAACCGGTTCGGTCTCTGGACCGACCAGCAGCGCGAGCAGGCCAGGGAAGTGATCGGGCGCATCGATGCCGGCGAGGTCGAGGTCGTGCGCTTTGCCTTCCCCGACCAGCATGGCATCCTGCGCGGAAAGACGCTGGTGGCGGACGAGGCGAAGTCAGCGCTGGAAGCCGGGGTCAACCTGACTTCCACGCTGCTGATGAAGGACACCTCGCACAAGACGGTGTTCCCGGTCTTCAGCAGCGGCGGCTTCCAGCTCGAAGGCATGCAGGGCGCGTCCGATTTCACCATCGTCGCGGACCCGGCAAGCTTCCGCATCCTGCCGTGGGCGAACAAGACCGGCTGGCTGCTGTGCGATGCGTACAGCGCCGATGGTCGTCCCTCGCCGTATTCGACGCGCCAGATCCTGCGCCGCGCGGTCGAGCAGCTCGACGCGCAAGGGCTGGACTTCGTGGCCGGCCTCGAAGTCGAGTTCCACGTCTTCAAGCTGGACGATCCCAGCATGGCGCTGACCGATTCCGGTCAGCCTGGAACGCCGCCGCGCGTATCGCTGCTCTCGCACGGTCACCAGTACCTGACCGAGCTGCGCTACGACCGCGCGGATGCACTGATGGAGCTGCTGCGCACACAACTGCTCGCACTCGGCCTGCCGCTGCGTTCGCTCGAGATCGAATTCGGTCCGAGCCAGTTCGAACTCACCTTCGGTCCCACGATCGGGGTGTTGCCGGCCGACCTGATGGTTCTGCTGCGCAGTGCGGTCAAGCAGATCTGCAGCCGCAATGGTTACCACGCGACCTTCATGTGCCGCCCGCGCATTCCGAACGTGATGTCCAGCGGCTGGCATCTGCATCAGTCCCTGCGGCGCAAGCATGACGGCGCCAGCGTCTTCGTTCCGGAAGTCGAGGGGCAGGACCTGAGCCCGCTGGGCATGCACTACCTGGCCGGTCTGAAGGAACACGCCTGCGGCGCAGCCGCGCTCGCGAGCCCGACCATCAACGGCTACCGGCGCTATCGTCCGTTCTCGCTGGCGCCCGACCGCGCCACCTGGGCACGCGATAATCGCGCCGCGATGCTGCGCGTACTGGGGGGCGTAGGCCAGGCGGCATCGCGCATCGAGAACCGTGTGGGTGAGCCGACGGCCAACCCCTACCTGTATCTCGCTTCGCAACTGTTCGCGGGCCTGGACGGGATGCAGCGCCAGCTCGACCCGGGACCGTCGGCCGACGCACCTTACGAAACGCCGGCCAAACCGCTGCCGCGCTCGCTCGCCGATGCGCAGCAATGCCTGCGCGAGGACGAGATCCTGTGCAGCCAGCTCGGCAAGAGCTTCGTCGACTACTACTGCTTCATCAAGGAAGCGGAGCTTGCGCGTTTCAACCTCGAGGTCTCCGAGTGGGAGCACCGCGAGTATTTCGACATGTTTTAAGGATTCGAGATGCCTGATATTCACTTCATCCTCAAGGACGGCACCCGTCGCACCGTTCAGGCAAAGGAGGGCGCTTCCGTCATGGAAACCGCCATTCACAACAACGTGCGCGGCATCGACGCAGAATGCGGCGGATGCTGCTCCTGCGCGACCTGCCACGTCTACGTGGACGACGCCTTCCTGCCGCTGCTGCCGGCAGCCGACGAAATGGAAAACGAACTGCTCGACGGCGTGGCTTCCGAGCGCAAGGAAGGCAGTCGCCTGAGCTGCCAGCTCATCGTCAGCGGCGAGCTCGACGGCCTGACCGTCACCGTCCCGCCGACCCAGGCCTAAGGATTGCCAGATGAGTGACGCGAACAGGCTGGTCATCGTCGGCGCTTCGTATGCCGGCATGCAGCTGGCTGCCACTGCCCGCGAGCTGGGGTACGAAGGCGAGATTTGCATGGTGGGCGACGAGCCTGACTTCCCGTATCAGCGGCCGCCCCTGTCCAAGGGCTTCCTGACCGGGAAGCTCGCGGCGGACAAGCTGCCGTTGCGCAGCCCGGCCTTTTATTCGGAGAACCGGATCGAAGTCCTGCTTGGCACCCGTGCCGCACGCGTCGATGTTGACGCGCGCGAAGTGCAGCTGGACGATGGCCGTTCGCTGGCCTATGACTGGCTGGCCCTGACCACCGGCGCGCGCTGCCGCACGCTGCCGGTTCCGGGCGCCGGACTCGAGGGCGTGCTGACGCTGCGTACGCGCAGCGATGCAGAGCGCATTGCGTCGCTCGCTGCCGGGGTGAAAACCGCCTGTGTCATCGGCGGCGGATTCATCGGACTGGAAGTCGCATCGGCGCTGCAGGCGCTCGGCGTGCAGGTCACCGTCGTCGAAGCACAGGAACGGCTGCTGGCGCGCAACTTCCCCGCCGTGATGTCGGACTACGTGGCGGCGAGCCATCGCCGGCGCGGTGTGCAGATCGAACTCGGGCGCGGCGTCAAGGCGCTGCACGGCAAGGACGGTGCGGTCGGAAGGGTTGCAGAGGTCGAACTGTCCGATGGAACGCGCATTCCCTGCGCGCTTGCAGTGGTCGGCATCGGCGTCGTGCCGAACGACGAGCTCGCGCGCGAGGCCGGCATCGAGACCGACAACGGCATTCTGGTTGACGCTTGCGGGCGCACCAGCGCCGAACGCGTGCTGGCGGCGGGTGACGTCGCGAACATGCGGCTGCCGGCATGGGGGGCGGTGGCATCGCCCGGTCGCTACCGGCTCGAATCGATCCAGGCGGCCAACGATGGCGCGAAGGCCTGCGCTTCCGTCGTGGCGGGCAATCCGACGCCTTGCAATGCCGTGCCCTGGTTCTGGAGCGACCAGTACGAACTGAAGTTCCAGATGGCCGGCCTGCCGCATCCCGATGATGAAATCGTCGTGCGCGGAAACATGGAAGGCGATCGTTTCAGCCTGTTCTATCTGCGTGACGGCCTCGTCGCCGCCGTGCATACGGTCAATCGTCCGGCCGAGCACATGCTGAGCCGGAAACTGATTGCAGCCGGAGCCGGCGTGACGGCGGCCCAGGTTGCGGATGAAAGCTTTGATCTGAAATCGGCATTGAGCGCCCCGGTGGCTGCGCAGGCAAGTTGAAAAGCCCCATTTCCATTCCATTACCGAAGGAGAGACTCATGTTGAAAAGAAAGTACGTCCTCGCCGCACTTGCCCTGGCATTTACGGCAGG
>JAEZHR010000226.1 GCA_023416415.1 Pseudomonadota bacterium | reverse complement strand
CAAGCTTGCGACCGAACTGGACAGGCTGGATCTGATCGACGAGTACAAATTGCTCGTCCACCCCAGGATCGCCGGCCACGGACCCACCCTGTACGAGGGCGGGCTGCCCGGTACGCGACGGCTCGCGTTGATTTCGGCAAAGCCGCTCAACAACGGTGCGGTCGCGATGCACTACCGGCGCGCGCGCTGATTTCGGGATGGCCAGGTCGCCTGACAGTGTGCTGCGCGTGCATGGGATTGGCTGAGCCTCACCCGAGCTTTCGCTTCGAGGCGCTTTTCTGGTTGACGTCGCTTCGTGGTGGCGCAGCGGTCGCAGCCGCTGCGCATGATGAATTCCCATAGAATCAGTCCATTCGTCAACGTTTCTCGCAGGTGAGGACGCTCTCCCATGAATCTGCATCCCGTTGTTCCCGACATGATTTGGCATGCGCAACAGCCGATCAAGTTCGGGCCGTTGAGCATCACGACGAGAGCCACGTTTGTCAGACTGAATGACGGCAGCATTTGGGTGCATTCGCCCATCGCCCCGACCCGGGAGCTGTTGGAAGAGGTCATCAGGATCGGGCCGGTTCGCCATGTGGTGGCGCCGAACAAAAGCCATCATCTTTTCTTCGCTGCGTTTGTCGAGGCCTGTCCGGGAGCCTGCGGCTACCTTGCGCCCGGACTGAAGGAGAAGCGCCCCGAGCTTTCAAGCCATGTGGAACTTGACGATGTCAGTGCCCGAAGCTGGGAGCCGGAACTGCTGCCTTGCTTTATCGACGGAATTCCAGCGCTGAACGAGACTGTCTGGTTCCATGAGAAATCGGGAACCCTGATTGCTGCGGATCTGCTGTTTTGCTTCGGGGATCACAATTCCGCGAGCCACAGATTTCTGGCGCGGCTGCTGGGGGTCCAGTCCACAATGAGGATGTCCCGCACGATGAAGCTGCTGGTCAAGGACAAGGCGGCGTTGGCCGAGGTGGCAAGGCAGTTGTTGAAGCTGGATGTGCGCCGCGTCGTTCTTGCGCACGACCAGATTATCGAAGGCAATGCGAAGGAAGAACTCGCTGCGGCTTTTGCATGGTTGATGAAGTATCGCCGGGATTGACGCCGCAGTCGGTGTTGCGTAGGTCCATGCTGCTTCGCAGCCATCCGTTCATTCAGTTCAACGCTCAGGAACACGAAAATGTATGTCCCGAATCACTTCAGGGAAGACGATCAGGAAAAGCTTCAAACGTACATACGAGACTACGGGTTCGGCTTGCTGGTCGTCGCGGATGCCGATGGCATCGACGCGAACCATGTTCCCTTTCATCTGAGTGTCGGGAATGACGGCTCGCCCGGATACCTTCAGTGCCATCTGGCGCGAAGCAATCCGGTCTGGCACCGCTTGCAGCGCGGCGCAAAGGTGCTGGCGGTGTTTCAGGGGCCGGATGCCTACATTTCCCCGTCGTGGTATCCCGCCAAGGCGGAAACCGGCCGGGTCGTGCCAACCTGGAACTACCTGGCTGTTCATGCCGAGGGCAGCGCGCGCGTCATCGAGGATCCGGTCTGGCTGAAACGCCACCTGCATCAGCTGACCGATCAGCACGAATCGAAAAGGGACGCACCATGGTCGGTGGATGACGCGCCACCGGAATTCATCGAGCGCCTGCTTCAGGCCATTGTCGGTGTCGAGATCAGAATTGAAACGCTGACAGGAAAGCGCAAGGCAAGCCAGAATCAACCGGAGCGCAACAGGGCAGGGGTCAAGGCCGGTCTTGGGGCTGAAGACGATGCAGCAAGCCGGGCCATGGCAAGCTTCATCGATTGAACCGGGGCCGCGCTTGCAGAACCCCGATTACCGTCCTGAGCTGATGTGCGGGGTTCCGGATGGCGTCCGCCATGCTTCGACTGTTGGTGCGTGTCACCGACGAGCAGTTATGCAAGCCGATTGTCGCCTTCCTCATTCGCGGAGGCGGATGCGTGGCGATTGGCAAGTCCATGAAACTCTGACCAAGGGGAGACCGAACAATGCACGCAGTCATATTCAGAGCCGAAGTGGCACAGTTCGATGCGGAGTATGGGCAGATGGCAGCCCGATTGCGTGAACTGGCGCTGAGCCGCTACGGCTGCACGGAATTCGTGAGCCTGACGCAGGGCAACCAGGAAATTGCCATCTCCTACTGGGAAAGCGAGGCGCAGATACGTGCCTGGAAGCAGGATGCCGAGCACCTGCTGGCGCAGGCGCGGGGACGATCGAAATGGTACAAGTCGTATCGCGTGCAGGTGGTTGAGATCAAACGGGACTACGCATTCCCGTCCGACTGATCCTCAGACGCTAGACACGCGGAATAGCCCGGAATTTCTGCCATGCATGAAGTTCGTCATATCAGCATCAGCATCGACCGCAGCCCTGCGGATGTCTATGCGTTCGCGTCCGATCCGAACAAGCTCCCGCTGTGGGCCGAGGGTCTGGCCCGCGCCGACCTCAGGCGCGAAGGTGATGCATGGATTGCCGAGGCGCCGTTTGGCAGAGTCAGGATCAGGTTCGTGCCGGCCAACGCATTTGGCGTGATTGACCATGATGTCGAACTCGAGTCCGGCGTCGTGGTGCACAATCCGATGCGCGTTCTGCCGAACGGGGCCGGCAGCGAATTCGTGTTCAGCCTGTTTCGCCAGCCGGGCATGTCCGACGAGCAGTTTGCGGCGGATGCGCGTGCCGTGCAGGGAGATTTGCGGCGCCTGAAGGAAGTGCTGGAGCGATAGCAAGGCTGTCCTGGCGACCCAAAGACGCCGCGCCTCACGGCCTCACAATCTCCGGCCCTTCCTGCTGGCGTATCTCCCGGATCACGCTCCGGTCTTCAAGGGCACACGCCCGGTCTGCACCAGCGGTGCCGCGCGCTCGCAGTGCCCTTGCTGGTCGTCGAAGAAGATGTGCGGCTTGAATGCCGCCAGCACGTCCTGCTTGGCCACGCCGCCCATGAAGAAGGTTTCGTCGATCGCAAAGTCCCAGGCGCGCAGTGTGCGGATCACGCGTTCGTGCGCCGGAGACGAGCGCGCGGTGACCAGTGCGGTGCGAATCGGCGCGGTGCGGCCGTCTTCCTTCTTCAGGTTGTTTTGGATATAGGACAGCGCCTTCAACAGGCGCGCAAACGGACCTTCCGGCAAGGGCCGCAATGCGTTTTCGCGTTCGTGATGCTCGAAGGCTTCGATGCCCTGAGACTGGTAGATGCGCTCCGACTCGTCTGAGAAGATCACGGCATCGCCGTCGAAGGCAATGCGGATCTGGTCCAGTTCTTCCAGGGCGTTTTCCGGTTTCTGGTAGAGCAGGGCGGCAGCCACGCCGGAATCGACCGCCAGCTGCACATCGTCCTCGTGCAGCGAGAGGAACAGACTGACATTGAACGCATGCAGATAGGGCGCGAGCGAGGCACCGCCCGAGAGAACGGCGCGCGTAATGTCCAGTTTGTAATGGTCGATGGAGTTGAAGATGCGCAGCGAGGTTTCGGTCGAGTTGCGCGACATGATCACGACTTCGACGAAGCGCTGGTTGTGTGCGAGTTCGTTGAGCTTGAGCAGCGAACGCACCAGCGCGAAGCCGGCGCCGGGCTTCAGGATTTCGTTCTCGTTTTCGATCTGGTGCCGGCGGTACGCCTCCAGACCCTGGTTGCGGAAGATGGTCTCCTCGGCTTCCAGATCGAACAAGG
>JAEZHR010000184.1 GCA_023416415.1 Pseudomonadota bacterium | reverse complement strand
CGCCAGCAGGGCGGCCAGCACGCCGCTGCCGGTGCCGATGTCGAAAGCCAGCGCCGCCTTCCCCAACGGCGCCGCCGCCACCAGGTCGAGATACTCGCCGCGCACCGGCGAGAACACGCCATAGTGCGGATGAATGCGTGCGCCGAGCGCGGGGATCTCGACGCCCTTCTTGCGCCATTCATGTGCGCCGATCAGGCCGAGCAGTTCGCGCAGCGATACGACGCAGGCTTCCTGCGCGTCCCCATAGGCTTCTTCACAGGCGGCCCGCACGTCAGGAGCCCGGCGCAGCGGAACGACATGGCCGGGTTCCAGGGGAATGAGCAGCATGCCGAGGATGCGCGCGCGCTGGGCCTGCGCTGCGCGGTGACGGTGGAAGGCATCCAGCGCCGTAACGGGGGCGGCGGACGACTTTGCCTTCTTCGGCTTGCGCTCGATGCGGCGCGCGAGGGCCTGCAACAACTGGCGCGCGTTGTGAAAATCGCCGCGCCACAACAGCGCCGTACCTTCGCAGGCGAGCTTGTAGGCATGGTCGGCATTGATCGTGTCATCGGCGATCTGCACGCGCTTCGGGGGCGACACGCCGGCTTCGGAGCGCCAGCGCGCGTGCTGCGGCTGGCCGTTTTCTACCCAGTTCAGTTCTTCCATGGGCGCAAGCTTACGCTGGCTGGTGGCGCCGGTACAGTTTTCGAAGGTGCCGGGTGGCCCCGCAGGGGACGTTTGAAGCATGGAAACGATCTAGGCTCCCGGTCCGCGCCGGGCGACGGTGAATGGGTGAAATCGCTGTCCACGCCGGGCGCGCCTTGATGCGTCACAAATGCCTGCGCGCGCGCTCAAGGTGCAATGCAGCTTTCACCTGAAGGAGACCAGCATGAAGCGCAGCGCATCGGCAATCTGGAGCGGCGGACTGAAGGATGGCAAGGGCAGTCTGTCGACGCAAAGCGGCATACTCGACAACACGCAATACGGCTTTTCGAGCCGCTTCGAGGACGGTCCCGGAACCAATCCCGAAGAGCTGATCGGCGCAGCGCATGCGGGCTGCTTCACGATGGCGCTGTCGGCGCAGCTGGCGGAAGCGGGTATTACCGCAGAGCGTCTGCAAACCAAGGCGACGGTGACGCTGGAAAAAAGCGACGATGGCTTCGCAATCACCGCCATCCACCTGGACCTGACCGGGCGGATACCGGGCGGTGACCGGGCGGCTTTCGAAAAGGCTGCACAGCAGGCCAAGGAAGGCTGCCCGGTGTCGAAGCTCTTCAAGGCACCCATCACGTTGGACGTGAAACTGGAAACCTGAAACCGCGGCGGAGTCAACGCACCGGACGGCGGCATCTTGCAGTGGCACATCAGCGCGCTGCCCGGGCACAGGATTCGCTTCGCATCCTGTCTGGTTCGCTGGGAGAAACGCGATGAGAATCAAGGCAGAAATCGAGGACGAAGAGGGCATGAGCAGCGTCGAGTTCTCAGTCGAGGAAATGCTCGGCCACAACGGCGGGCGGGCATGGCGCGAAATGGATGAGGAAGGCCGGCTGCACGCGCTTGAGGATTACGCCGCCTGGCTGTATTCACGTCAGCATGGCAAGAGCGGTCAGGCGCAGGTACGCATTGACCGCTCGACCTTGCCTTGACGGCCAGTCCGGCCGGCCGTATTGCGCGCTGTGAAGGTCAGGGCCGCTGACCGAAGTAGCGCCCTCCAACGGTGGCCCGACCCGGTACGACGGGTGGGCCACTACGCGTCGTGAGCGCGCGCAGGCGTGCTTCGCGCGCCGCCTCTTCTTCCGCCAGCGCCTGATTCAGACGGGCCAGGAAATCCTGACGGAATGCAGCGCCGGAAAGGCAATTGCCCTGAGCCGAACCGACCACGATGTTCAGCCCGCCGTCGGCACGTACCACGCCGCATTCGGCATGGGCCAGTGCGGGCAGGATCAACGCGGTCAGGAGCAGGATGCGACGCATGAAAACCGAGGCCGGGAAAGGCCGGAAGCTTGTTGTCCGGAAAGTGTACCAGCATTCACACCTTGGCCCGACCACGGGTCGGTGGGCGAGGACGAGCAGGAACATGGCGAGTTGCGTATGATGCAGAAATCGCACGTCCGTTCGCTTTTCTGCCATGCACGACCATCCCTTCGACCATGCCATCGCGCTGGAACGCATTGACGCCGACCGTTATGCCGGTCGCACGTCGGACGCCTACTGGAACAGCATCTCGCCCTTCGGCGGCGTCACGGTAGCGACCATCCTCAACGCCCTTCAGCTGCATCCGAAGCGGCTCGGCGATCCGCTCGCATTGACCGTCAACTTCGCCGGCGCCATCCAGAAGGGGGAATTCGAAGTGCGCGTGCGCCCGGTGCGCACCGGGCGCACGGTCCAGCACTGGAGCTTCGAGCTGCTGCAGGCCGGCGAGGCCGACGCCTTGATCACCGGCAGTGCCGTGTTCGCCCCTGCGCGCGCGACCTGGTCGGATACGGAAGCACGGATGCCGGAAGTTCCACCGCCACAAGGCATTGCGACCGCACCCCAACCGCCGCACATCCCTTTCCTCCAGCGCTACGCCATGCGCTATGTCGACGGCAATCCGCTGCAAGCCTGCGACGACAGCACGACCTGCTGTTGGCTGTCAGATCTTCCCTTGCGCAAACTCGACTTCCCCTCGCTGGCCGCACTGTGCGATGCCCTCATTCCGCGCCTGTTTGTGCGCCAGGGCGCGTCCAGCCCGGTCGCCACCGTGACGCTTTCGGTCAACTTTCATGTCGACGGGAATGAATTGGCTGCACAAACCGGGTGCCATACCTTCACCCGCGCCCGTGCCAATGCCTTCCAGCGCGGCTTCTACGACCAGGACGCGCTGCTTTGGTCGGAGTCGGGACGGCTGCTGGCGAGCACGCACCAGGTCGTCTGGTACCGGAAATAGCCGTCCTGTCAGTTTGAGGTCGATCAAGGGGAGCGCCACGCGCGCTGCCCTACCATGGCTGGACATTCAACAGGAGAAGCCATGGACAGGATTCTTGAAAACAAGGTGGCGATCGTCACCGGCGCCGGCTCCGGCATCGGGCGCGCCATCGCAGTGCTGTATGCCGCCGCAGGCGCGAAGGTCATGGCCTCCGACATCAACGAAGAACACGGCAAGGAAACCGTGCGCCAGATCGAAGCCGCCGGCGGCGAAGCGGCCTTCGAACGCGCCGACACCTCGAAAGCCAAGGACAATGAAGCGCTGGTGGACGCCACCGTGCGGCGCTTCGGCGCCCTGCACATTGCCTGCAACAACGCCGGTATCGGCGGCGCGGCTGCCATGGTCGGCGACACGCCGATCGAGGAATGGGAACGCGTGATCGGCATAAACCTCAATGGCGTCTTCTACGGCATGCGCTACCAGATCCCGGCCATGCTCCAGTCCGGCGGTGGCTGCATCGTGAACATGGGTTCCATCCTGTCGCAGGTTGCCTTCCGCGAACACGCTCCCTACGTCGCCGCCAAGCACGGCCTGGTTGGCCTTACGCGCACTGCCGCCATCGAATACGCACCGCAGAACATTCGCGTCAACACCGTCGGTCCGGGCTACATCAAGACCCCGCTGCTGGATGACTTGCCACCCGAGGCGTTCACCGCGCTGACCATGCTGCATCCTATCGGCCGGCTGGGCGAGGCCAGCGAGGTCGCCGAGCTGGTGCTGTGGCTGAGCTCCGACAAGGCGTCCTTCGTCACCGGGGCGTATTACGCAGTGGATGGGGGGTAT
>JAEZHR010000035.1 GCA_023416415.1 Pseudomonadota bacterium | reverse complement strand
GGCCGTAGATGAGCACCTTGCCCAGTGCGTAATTGATCCGGCCGAGCAGCCCGACCGGTTTGCCGTCGAGGATGTCGGTGCCGAGGCGGCGCGCGACATCCATGTAGTAGTGGAACAGCTTGCGCTTGATCGCGCCGGCATCTTCCATGCGGATCATGACCGTGGTCAGCATGTTTTCGAACACGCGCGGCGGAGCGAAGTAATAGGTCGGCCCGATTTCGCGCATGTCGGTCGTCACCGTTTCACCGGATTCCGGGCAGTTGACCGTAAAGCCGGCCACCAGCGCCTGGGCGAAGGAGAACAGATGATCGCCAACCCAGGCCATCGGCAGATAGGACAGGATGTCGTCGGCGTCGCTGAGCTTGTCGAAGCTGACGGTGCCTTCCGCTGCGGACACGAATGCCTGGTGGGTCTGGCATACGCCCTTGGGCTTGCCGGTGGTGCCGGAGGTGTACAGCATCACGGCCACGTCGTCGGCATGGCCTGCCTCGACCTGCTGCATGAAGAAATCCGGGTTCTTGCGGTCCAGCGCGCGCCCGAGTTCCTGTATCTGCTCGAATGACGACAACTCCGCATGCCGGTAGTGGCGCAGCCCGCGGGGGTCGTCATAGATGATGTGGGAGATCAGGTTGGCGGTACCCGTTTGCGTTTGCTTGATTTCGATCAGCTTGTCGACCTGCTCCTGGTCTTCCACGACGGCGAAGTCGATGCCGGCATCGGCCAGGACATACGCCATGTCGGCCGCAGGCGCATCCTGGTACAGCGGCACGGCGACACCGCCCAGGCATTGCGCGGCGGCCATCGACCAGTACAGGCGCGGCCGGTTGTCGCCCACGATCGCCAGATTCATGCCGCGCTTGAATCCGAGTGCAGCAAGGCCGCAGGCCAGTGCGCGCACTTCCTCCGCGACTTCCTTCCAGTTCCAGGTCTGCCAGATACCCAGATCCTTCTCGCGGAAGGCGGACTGGTCGGGGCGCATTTGCGCGTGTTGCAGGAGCAGGCGGGGAAAGGTCTGCCGTCCCGCCGAAGGTCTGGTGTCTGCCATCGTCCCACTCTCTGTGTCGTGAAAGGCAATCACGGAGCGCGCGAACGCGAGCAGGCAGGCCGCCGCCGCTGTTGTTTCCGCGGGGGTGTACCAAGCCTTACAATGTCTCCGTAATTTTTATTGTTGTCAGCATACTAGTCGCGCAAATGCAGCCTCGCTGTCGTTTCGCCGACAATCCCGAAGGTCTCACAACTTTTTTGGGTGGTGCATCGCACAATGAACGCAGACATGACTTCCTTCAAGGAGGCGCTGCGGCAAACCATCTGGGCCCGGACCCTGACGCCGGAGCAGATGGCCCGCGTGGAGGCAGACACCATTGAACAGTTCGTGCCCAAGGGCGGATACGTGTGCCGCAAGGGAGAGAAGATCGACGCCTGGCTGGGCGTGATCGACGGTCTGGTCAAGATGTCCAATCTTTCATCCGAAGGAAAGCCGGTGACCTTCGCCGGCCTTTCCACCGGTGGTTGGTTCGGCGAAGGCACGCTGCTCAAGAACGAGGTGCGCAAATATGACGTGACGGCGCTGCGTGACAGTCGTATTGCGCGCATGCCGGCGGACACCTTCAACTGGCTGCTCGACAACAGCCTGCCTTTCACCCGCTTTCTCTTGATGCAGCTCAACGAACGCCTCAGCCAGTTCATCGGCATGGTCGAGTTCGATCGTCTGCTCGATGTCGATGCGCGGGTGGCGCGTTGCCTGGCCCAGATGTTCAATGCCCATCTCTATCCCGGCACCGAGACGCTGCTCCGGATATCGCAGGAAGAGATCGGATATCTGTCCGGCACTTCGCGCCAGCGCGCGAACCAGGCGCTGCAGCTGCTGGAGAAGGAAGGCTTGCTGAAGGTCGATTACGGAGGCATCCAGATTCTCGACATCGACGGCCTGCGCAATTTCCGCTCCTGAAAGGAGACCATGACCGCCTTCCTATCCGTCTTCAAGTCCGATCTGGCCGCCTTCTGGACACCGGCCGTCATCGAATCCAGTCTCATCGTTGGCCTGCACCTGCTCGGCGCACTCGCGCTCGGGCTGCTGGTCGGCTACGAGCGTTCCTATCACGGACGCGCGGCCGGCATGCGCACCTACGGACTGGTTTGCATGGCCTCGGCCGCGCTGACCGTCATCGCCGGTTTTCCCGATGCCTGGTTCGGCGGTCACGGCGTGCGCGGCATGGGGGTGGACCCGACGCGCGTGATTCAGGGCATCGTGACCGGCGTGGGCTTTCTCGGCGCCGGCGTGATCATGAAGGAAGGCTTCAGCATCAGCGGCCTGACCACGGCGGCCTCGATCTGGGCGGCATCGGTGATCGGCGTGCTGGTCGGCGTCGGCTTCTATCCCGCCGCGATCCTGCTCGCGCTCATGGCGGCCATTTGCATGGTGTGGATTCCGAAAGTCGCAGAGAGGCTGCCGGCGCGCCAGACGATCGCAATCACCCTGCATTTCAAGGAAGGGGTGACGCCGAGCGAGGAAGTGGTGCGCGCGCGCATCCGGGCCTTCGGCTTCGAAGTCGTGCCCGGTTCAGTCTCGATTGCCCAGACCGACAGCAGGACCAAGTGGAACTTCACGGCCATTGCGCTGCCCCGCGCCAGCGGCATACCGATCAGCGAATTGGCCAGCGACCTGGCGCAAGTGGAAGGCCTGGCCGGCTTCCACATGGCGCCGTCGCGCAACTGAAGGATTCCGGTTCGTGGCCCTGGCCGAACGGTTCCAAGGCAGCGGGCGCTATCGGCCGTCCGCGCTTTCTTCGCGCTGGTCGCCGAGGTGCGATTCTGCATTTTCGGGCGAATTCGTCAAAGCCGAGGACAAGATTGCTGCAGCGAGGTTCTCGGGGGCCCGCAACATTTGCTGTGAAAGTGCCTTGGCTTCCGTTCGGTGGTTGGCCTTCGTTTCTGCCGATGTGGCTTCCGGCTCCACAGACGCACGGTAGGGGTCGCTGCTTCCAGTCAGTGCGGCGAGCGTTGCGCGGTCCATAGGCAGGGAAACGTTCTGAGGAGGGGTGCCGGTGAGAGGCTCCCTGATTGGTTTGATCAGGAGCTTGGCAATCTCTTCTGTGCACTTCCCCTGCAAGCGTTGTCTGGTGATCCATGCATGTGTCTTGAACGCCGCCCAGGAGCCTTTTTCCCGTGCGGCGTCCAATGTCGCGGCCAGTACGTCTTTCGGGCTTCCGTCTCCATGACGTTTCAGGACCGTTTCGCTGTCCCGACGCTCGGGGGGCGGTGTTTGCTTCCGCACCGTGCGCGACGACATGGTCGAAACAACCCGTCTGAGACGCGCTGCGGCCGCTTCCTCTCTGTGCGGCTTCGTCATCGGGGGCGGCTCTGCAGGTCTGGCAGCGCCCCGAGTGGGCATTGACGATGATTGCGGCCCGGTTCCATTCGCCGGGTCGCATACGCCTCCGCCGTGCCAGCGGATCACCCCTGCGCGCCGATCTCCGGATGTTCGTCGCGCGTTCCCTGAATGCTCGCCTGCAGTCGCTGCCGCAGCGCCTCGATCAGTTTCCGGCTGAAGGCCGGCACGTCTTCCGGTTTGCGGCTGGTGATGAGATTGCCGTCGACGACGACTTCCTGGTCGACCCACTTGCCGCCGGCCTGGCGCATGTCGTCCTGAATGGCCGGGTAGCTGGTGAGCGTGCGTCCTTCCAGCAAGCCGGCGGCGGCGAGCAACAGCGTGCCGTGGCAGATCGCCGCGATCGGCTTGCCCATTTCATCCATCTCCTGCACGAAGCGCTGGGCCTGCGGCAAGGTGCAGATGTACTCGCCGTTCTGCTTGCCACCGGGGAGCATCACGGCATCGAATTCCATGGGGTCGGCATCGGCCAGGCTCAGATGAACGTCGAAGCGGTCGCCCGGCTGCGCATGGTTCTTTCCCTGTACCTGACCGGCGTGTTCTCCAATGATCTTCACGGTGGCATCGGCCTGCTCCAGCGCATGCAGCGGCCCTGTCATTTCCACCTGCTCGAAGCCGTCGGTCACCAGGATGGCCACGCTCAGGCCGGTAAGAGTGTCAGTCATTGCTTGTCTCCTTGAAGGCAAGTCGGTTCGACTTGCAGGCCGAGGGCGAGTTCTCCGTGTTGTGCGGCGTCCATTGGAACGTGGCTTGCTTGCGCCTGTCTCCATGCCGACCAAGACCGATCACGACCCCAGCATCGGGTTCGAATTTTCCATACCCGCATCGAAGGCGCCAGCCATCGATGGCGTCGCGGACGCAATGTTGCCGGCAGATGCGCTGGCCATCATTCCGTTGCGTCAGCTGGTGCTGTTCCCCGGCACGATCGCGCCGATCAGCCTGGTGCGTACGGCATCGATTGCCGCAGCCAACGAGGCGATCCAGAGCGAGCGCCCGGTGGGGCTGTTGCTGCAGCGTGATCCCGAGACCGAAATGCCGGGCGCAGCCGACCTGTACCGCACCGGCACCCTTGCGCGCGTGCTGCGGCACGTCACGGCCGACGATGGTGCGAACTACCTGGTCTGTCAGGGCGAACGGCGTTTTCGCGTGCTCGAATTCCTCGACGGCTACGGCTTCCAGGCTGCGCGCGTGCAGGAAGTGCCGGACCCGGACGAGGCCAGTCCCGGCATCCAGGCGCGCCTGCTGCAGCTGCGCGAACTCGCGGTGGAAATCATCAACCTGCTGCCGCAGGCGCCGTCCGAGCTGGCCGGTGCGGCCGAAAGCATCGAGTCCGCCACCGGGCTGGCCGACTTCCTGGCTGGGCTGATCGAATTGCCGCTGGAGCAAAAGCAGAGCGTGCTGGAAATGATGGACCTGCAGGAGCGCCTCGACACCATCCTCGCCTTGCTGGCGCGCCGCATCGAGGTGCTGCGCCTGTCGCAGGAGATTAACGAGCAGACGCGGGAGCGCATCGACGACCGCCAGCGCGAGTTCCTGCTGCGCGAGCAGCTCAAAACCATCCAGGAGGAGCTCAACGAGCTCGGCGAGAACGAAGGAATGCTCGAGCTGACCCAGGAATTGTCCGCAGCGATTGCCAAGGCCGGCATGCCGGAAGAGGTGTACGCCCATGTGCGCAAGGAACTGACGCGGCTGGAACGCATGCCCGAAGCCTCGGCGGAATATTCGATGCTCTCCGGCTACCTGGAGACGATGAGCGAACTGCCGTGGGCGCGCACCAGCGAAGGCCGCATCGACATCGAAGCGGCGCGCCGCATCCTCGATGACGACCATTTCGGGCTGGATGTGGTCAAGCGGCGCATTCTCGAACATCTGGCCGTGCGCAAGCTCAATCCGGCCGGAAAGAGCCCCATCCTGTGTTTTGTCGGCCCGCCTGGTGTCGGCAAGACCTCGCTCGGCCAGAGCATCGCGCGCGCCACCGGACGCAAATTCGCGCGCGTTTCGCTCGGCGGCGTGCATGACGAGGCGGAAATTCGCGGACATCGCCGCACCTATGTCGGCGCCATGCCGGGCAACATCATCCAGGCGCTGCGCAAGGCCGGCGTGCGCAACTGCGTGCTGATGCTCGACGAGATCGACAAGCTGGGCGCCGGCGTGCATGGGGACCCGGCCTCGGCGCTGCTGGAAGTGCTCGACCCGGCGCAGAACGGCAGCTTTCGCGACCATTACCTCGGCCAGCCCTTCGACTTGTCGCAGGTCCTGTTCATCGCCACCGCCAACATGATCGATGCCATCCCCACTCCCTTGCTCGATCGCATGGAACTCATCCGCCTGCCCGGCTATACCGAGGCGGAGAAGGCGAGCATCGCGCAGCGCTATCTGGTGCCGGCGCAGCTCGAAGCCGCCGGGCTCGACCACGCGCGCTGCACGCTCGATCCCGCGGCGATCGGCGTGATCATCCACGACTACACGCGCGAAGCGGGCGTGCGCAACCTGGAGCGCGAGATCGGCAACGTGTTTCGCCACGCCGCCATGCGCATTGCCGAAGGCTCGGCGCAGCAACTGCGGGTCGGTGCGGACGATCTGGCCGCCATACTCGGCCCGCGCAAGTTCGAAAGCGAACTCGCCTTGCGTACCAGCGTCTGCGGCGTGGCAACAGGTCTGGCCTGGACGCCGGCCGGCGGCGACATCCTGTTCATCGAAGCTTCCCTTGCCCCCGGCAAAGGCAAGCTGATCCTCACCGGGCAACTGGGAGAGGTCATGAAGGAAAGCGCGCAGGCGGCGCTCACGCTTGTGAAATCGCAGGCACGGGAACTGGGGCTGGATGCGCAGGTCTTCGACAGGCACGACATTCATGTGCACGTGCCGGCCGGCGCCATGCCGAAGGATGGGCCGAGCGCCGGCGTGGCGATTCATGTCGCGCTGGTCTCGCTGCTGACCGGCAGGCCGGTGCGCCATGACTGCGCGATGACCGGCGAAATCAGCCTGCGCGGCGTGGTGTTGCCGGTGGGCGGAGTGAAGGAAAAGGTACTGGCCGCGATGCGTGCCGGCATCCGTGTCGTACTGCTGCCCGCGCGCAATCGCAAGGAACTCGAAGAGATTCCCGAAGCGGCGCGCGAGGCGCTCGAGTTCGTCTGGATGGAGCATGCACAGGACGCGCTGCGCGAGGCGCTGGGACTGAGCCTCGATGTCGTGCCCGCGCAAACAGGAGGACATCGCAATGAGAAAGGACATCCAGGTGCGACGCGGCGAACACGCGTTGCCGCAGCCACGAAACGATGAACTGCCGCAGCCGCTGCAAGCCGAGCTGCCGCTGGCCGGCATGATCGGCTTCCGCTATTCCAGCACCGAGCTGTACGCGCGCGACGGGCAGATCCACCTTCACATCCGGCGCAGCGAATTGCGCAACGGGCACTTGCGCACCGAGGAATGCGAGGGCACGCTCGATCGGCAGGCTGCGCAGCACATGGTGATGGAAGCGCAGCAGCAGTTCCTGACGCAGGCTTTCGGTTTTGCGCGGCTGTTGCTGGGGCCGCTGCTGGGCGTGACACGGCGGGACTGACGCCGTCCTTGCCTCGCAGGCGGACGTCCAAGCGCCCAAGCGCTTTCCATCCGCCTCCCAGCCTTCCTGAAACATTGCGGCTCCACGGGTTCCCGTCTGCGCCGCAACGCGGCCTATTCTCCCAATGCAACGCTTCCCGCTGCCGCCGAGCGACTGCCGGGCAGCGCGGCATTGCTCGTGGCGTGATAGGCAAACACCAGCGAGCACTTCACCTCATCGTTCGCATTGCGGCCGGCC
>JAEZHR010000430.1 GCA_023416415.1 Pseudomonadota bacterium | reverse complement strand
TTCCAGCAGTGGAGCCGGATGCGGCTTGGGATGGGGCGTGGTGTCACCGGAGACGATGCAGGCTGCGCGTGCGAGTCCGATCAGTGGCACCAATTGCTCGGTGAAACGGGCCGCCTTGTTGGTGACGATGCCCCAACGAATTCCTCGCGCTTCCAGTTCGTCCAGCGTGTCTTGCATGCCGTCGAACAGACGGCTTTTTCCGGCGATGTCGGACTCGTATTCGTTCAGGAAGCTCACTCGAAGGTCTTCGTAGCCATCGTCACCGGGCTTGAGCCCGAAGGATGCGCCGATGAGTCCGCGTGCGCCGGCCGAGGCGAACGGGCGCAGCATTTCATATGGAGTTGCGGCGAGGCCACGCCGGGCGCGCAGGCGATTGATTGCTGCCGCTAGATCGGGCGCGGTGTCTGCGAGCGTGCCGTCCAGATCGAACAGCACGGCATTGGGGCGAAACAAGGACATTGGCAAGCGTGTCAGGCCGGTTTGACGGCGGCGACCAGATAGTTGACGTCGGTATCCTCGTTCAGCGAATAGATCCGGGTCAGCGGGTTGTAGGTCATTCCCTTCAGGGATTCGACTTCGAGGCCGACGTTGCGCATGTAGCCGGCCAGTTCGGCCGGCGTGATGAACTTGGCGTAGTCGTGCGTTCCCTTGGGAAGCAGGCGCAGCAGGTATTCGGCACCGAGCACCGCGAACAGATAGGACTTGGGATTGCGGTTGATCGTCGAGAAGAATACCTTGCCGCCCGGTTTGACCAGCTGGGCTGCGGCGGCCACGATGGCGGCCGGGTCCGGTACATGCTCGAGCATTTCCATGCAGGTCACGACGTCGTAGCGCCCGGCTTCGCGTGCGGCCATTTCTTCGGCAGCAATCAGCTCATAGCGCACCTGCACGCCGGATTCGAGGCTGTGCAGGTCGGCTACCTTGAGTGCCTTTTCGGACAGATCAATGCCGGTAACGTTGGCACCCTTGCGCGCCATCGATTCGGACAGGATGCCGCCGCCGCAGCCGATGTCAATGACGGTCTTGCCGGCAAGCGGCGCGCGCGCATTGATCCATTCCAGTCGAAGCGGGTTGATTTCATGCAGCGGGCGGAATTCGGAGGTCGGATCCCACCAGCGATGCGCGAGGTCGCTGAATTTCTGCAGTTCCAGAGGGTCGGCGTTCATAAAGACGAATAATAGCGGTTTCCGGGCGGGCAGGGCTCCCGGCATGGTCGTAAAAAAACCCCGCCGCAGCGGGGTCTTGGTCAGGCTTGCGCCGATTAGCGGTTGCGGGTACCGACGACTTCCACTTCCACGCGACGGTTCTTGGCGCGGCCTTCGCGGGTCTTGTTGTCCGCGATCGGCTGGGACTCGCCCTTGCCTTCGGTGTAAACACGGTTGGCTTCAACGCCCTTCGACACCAGGTAGTTCTTCACGGCTTCGGCGCGACGTACCGACAGGCGCTGGTTATAGCTCTCCGAACCGGTCGAGTCGGTGTGGCCGACAGCGATTATGACTTCGAGGTTGATGCCTTGCAGTTGGGCCACGAGCTCGTCCAGCTTGGCACGGCCTTCCGGCTTCAGCGTTGCGCTGTCGAAATTAAAGAAGGTATCGGTAGCAAACGTGACCTTTTCAGCGGTCGGGGCAGGTGCCGGAGCAGGTGCCGGGGCAGGTGCGGGAGCCGCTTGCGGAGCGGGAGCAGGTGCGGCAACCGGAGCCTGGGCAACTACGCCGTCGCAACCGACGACCTTGGCGTCAGCCGGGGTCCAGTAGCCAGTGTGAACACAGAGGCCTGAACCGCTCATCACCACATCGCCATTTGCGCTTTGCACGTAGGCGCTGAAATCCTTCGGGGCTTGAGGTACTTGCGCATGTGCAGTCAAGGTCACCACTGCGGACGCAGCAAGAATGAGCTTTGCGAAATTATTCATATTTTTCCTCTCGGTGAGATATCCGCAGATAAACTGCGCTACTAATAGGGCTGTCAATTGTCGATACTACCATAGCTGTTTGATCATCGTTTTGAAGAGTTGTTCAATTGCAAGCCGAGATCAATCGCCGGCATTCTGACATACCCCTAAGACAGGACACCTGTAAGAAAATCAGGCTTCTGGCAAAAATTTCAGCTTCCTTTGTGCTGCCGCAATTCTTGCGCGGAATCTGCGGAAAATGGCGCAAATGTCATTTCTCCTCATTGCTGGCTGGAGTGACTCAACCTGCCATGCCGCGCACTTCGACCACGACTCGGCGATTGGGTGCAAGGCGGCGTATCAGCTGCGTTCGCACGAGCTTTTGATTGCAGGTTTGGGCCGGTTGCGATGCGCCGGCCGCAATCGTCTCAAGGGGCGCCTTCACGCCTTGTTCGTGGAGGAAGTTCGCGACCGCTTCCGCTCGTTTTCTTGAAATTTTGATATTGGTCGCGACCGAACCAAGGTGGTCCGTGTGTCCGGTGATGGTAATCGCATCCACCGAACGGCAGCGCCCGATTGCTGGGACGAGCTCCGTGGCGGGTCGATTTCGCGCCGTCTCCGAGAGCGTTGCCCGATCGAAGGCAAAGCCTTCTTCACCTTGCAGCACCAGGGTGAAGTCGCAACGGGGCGGCGGCGCTTCCGGAGCAAATTGCTGGACTTGCGCCATCGGTGCCGGAATGATGGAGGGAGCAGTCGGCCTGGCGACCGGTGGCAGCAGCAGGCCATCACAGACCGCATCCGCCGGCGTCCAGTGACCGGTGCGCCAGCACAAGCCGCTGGCGCTGCGCGCGACTACACCACGGTTGTCCTGCAGGTAGGCGCTGCCGCCGGTGGGAAGCTCGATGTCCTTGTTGTCGGCCTGCGAAATGGTGGCGAACAGTGTCAAGAGCGCGCCAAAAACGATCTTTTCAAGCATGGGATGCAGGCGGAGAAATTTGCGAGCTTGTTTATTGGGGTAAGTGCAGAGGCCGCCGCGTCGGGGCAGCGGAGCGTTCTTCGTGACGACGAACGTGCTCATGATTCCGTGCGGGAATGTCAGCCGTGCCCTCCGTCCGTGCAAGGCAGGTGGGAGGGGGTGGCATGCTAGAATCCAATGTTTGCTGCCCGCGTTCGCTTCGGCGGATACAAGCGGTTGCCGCGTCCTCCCAATCCGTATCAGTTAGTCGACCCAATGGATCAATTCGCGAAAGAGACCATCCCGATTTCCCTGGAAGAGGAGATGCGCAAGAGTTATCTCGACTACGCCATGAGCGTTATCGTCGGGCGCGCGCTTCCTGATGTGAGGGACGGCCTCAAACCGGTGCATCGCCGTGTGTTGTACGCGATGCACGAGACGAACAACGTCTGGAATCGGCCGTACGTCAAGTGCGCGCGCGTGGTCGGTGAGGTGATGGGTAAGTATCACCCGCACGGCGA
>JAEZHR010000428.1 GCA_023416415.1 Pseudomonadota bacterium | reverse complement strand
ATCTTGTTGTAGGCCCCTCGCAGCTTGAAGCTGAACACGCTCTGCACGTCCTCACGCTTGAAGTAAATGTGGTTATCCAGGCGCTGCGAGAGCTGCGGCGCAAATTCGAGCGGGGATTCAACGGCGACGTCGTAGACGCGGGCGGTCAGGATTTTCTGCAGGTAGTCGGTGGCCATGGCGGGTAGGGAAGAGCGTACACGCGGCAGCGGCCGCGTGCGAAGCCTCTCATTATAATGGACGCCCCTTTCCTGACAGCATGCTTCGCAAATCCCTTGACCATCGGATAATCCGGCCGTGATCGAGTCCGCAGTACATTGGTTGCTTGATTTTCTGGCCGTCCCGCAGATCGGTCTGGGGCGGTATTCATTGCCAGCCTGATATCCGCAACCCTGGTACCCATGGGATCAGAGCCGGCCGTGTTCGCCGTGGTGAAAGCCAACGGCGGGTTGTTCTGGCCGGTGATCGCGGTCGCCACCGTCGGCAACACGATCGGCGGTGCGATCAATTACTGGCTCGGTTATGGCGTCAAGAGGATCGTTCATCCGCGCGCGCACCCCGGGCACGTGCGATGGCTCGGATGGCTCGAACGCTTGGGTCCCAAGGCCATGCTGCTGTCCTGGCTGCCCGGCGCCGGCGATCCGCTCTGCTCGCTGGGTGGCTGGCTCAAGCTGCCGTTCTGGCCCTGCGTGGCCTACATGGCGATCGGCAAGTTCCTGCGCTACATCTTCATGACCACCGCCTTGCTGTACATCCCGGACGGCTTCTGGACGGCGGTCGGCAATGCGCTTTTCTGAAGGTGGGGCTAGGTCTGGGTGCATGAAAGTGCACGCAACGCCGGATTGGCAAATTGAAAGCGCTCATCTCCGCAAGAAGGGTAGGGCTTTGGTTGCAGCGCAATACGGTAAAATGCGCCTTTAGCGTCTGTCCCGCCTATCTGATGAACGCCCCCGCCCAAATCCAGGCCCTGCTGTCCGATGAACAGGGCGCCGAGCGCGACCCTCATGCGCCGGCCCGCCTGCGCGAAATTCCTTACAACTACACGTCCTTCTCCGATCGCGAGATCGTGATCCGGCTGCTCGGAGAGAACTCGTGGCATCTCCTGGACGAGTTGCGCTCCGAACGCCAGACCGGGCGCTCTGCACGCATGCTGTACGAAGTGCTGGGCGACATCTGGGTGGTGCGTCGCAACCCCTACCTGCAGGATGACCTGCTCGACAACCCGAAGCGGCGCGCGGCATTGATCGAGGCACTGAACCATCGGCTGTCGGAAGTCGAGAAGCGGCGTCTGGCAACCGAGGTCGATGCGCTCGCCGACCCGGCAGCCGCCCGCCGCAGCACCAGCGTCGAACTGCTCATCAAGGCCGCACGCAAGGCGGTTGCCGATTTTGCCGCCGATTTCGATGCCACGCAGGTGCTGCGCAGGCGCGCACAGAAGCTGCTCGGTCGGCATACCGCCAGGGACAATATCAAGTTCGATGGGCTGTCGCGCGTCTCGCACGTCACAGACGCCACCGACTGGCGCGTCGAGTTGCCGTTCGTGGTGCTCACTCCGGATTCCGAGGACGAGATGGCCGGTCTGGTGAAGGCCTGCATCGAGCTGGGTCTGACCATCATTCCGCGCGGAGGCGGCACCGGCTATACCGGCGGTGCCGTACCGTTGACACCGCTGTCGGCGGTCATCAACACCGAAAAGCTGGAACAGCTCGGGCCTGTCGAGGAGGTCACGCTGCCTGGCGTCGATCGCCCCTACGCGACCATTCATACTGGCGCCGGCGTCGTGACCAAGCGTGTGTCGGACGCCGCAGAGAAGGCCGGTTTCGTGTTCGCGGTCGATCCGACCTCGGCCGAAGCCTCCTGCATCGGCGGCAACATCGCGATGAACGCGGGTGGCAAGAAGGCCGTGCTGTGGGGGACCGCGCTGGACAATCTGGCCAGCTGGCGCATGGTCGACCCGAACGGCGACTGGCTGGAGGTCACCCGCATCGAGCACAACCTCGGCAAGATCCACGATGCTCCGGTGGCACGGTTCAAGCTCGAATGGACGCATCCGAGCGAAAAGGGGGCGAAGACGAACGAGCCGTTCCGGACCGAGATTCTGGAGATCGAAGGGCGACGCTTCCGCAAGGAAGGCCTGGGCAAGGACGTCACCGACAAGTTCCTGGCAGGTCTGCCCGGCGTGCAGAAGGAAGGCACCGACGGCCTGATCACCTCGGCGCGCTGGATCCTGCACAAGATGCCGAAATACGCACGCACGGTCTGCCTGGAATTCTTTGGCCAGGCGCGCGACGCGATTCCGAGCATCGTCGAGATCAAGCAATATCTGGAAGCCGAATCGAAGCAGGGTGGCGCCATCCTGGCCGGCCTCGAGCACCTGGACGAGCGCTATCTGCGCGCGGTCGGCTATGCGACCAAGTCCAAGCGCGGCGTGCTGCCGAAGATGGCCCTGATCGGCGACATTGTCGGCGACGACGAAGACGCGGTGGCGCGCGCCGCCTCCGAGGTCATCCGCATGGCCAATACCCGCGTCGGCGAAGGCTTTGTTGCGGCCAGCCCCGAGGCGCGCAAGAAGTTCTGGCTCGATCGCGCGCGCACGGCCGCCATCGCCAAGCACACCAACGCCTTCAAGATCAACGAAGACGTCGTGATTCCGCTCGACCGCATGGGCGAGTACACCGACGGCATCGAACGGATCAACATCGAGCTGTCGATCAAGAACAAGCTGCAGTTCGTCGACGCGCTGCGCGGCTTCTTCGCCGCCGGCCATCTGCCGGT
>JAEZHR010000366.1 GCA_023416415.1 Pseudomonadota bacterium | reverse complement strand
CTTGTGTCCCGACTGGCCGCCCCTTCCGAGGAAAGCTTGAAACGGGACGGCCCGCGTAGGAGGTGGAAGGTTGTGCACCAGCATGCGCCTGCATAACCTTCCACCCTGGCCCTCCCCTGACAGGCGGGCATTTTGCCGAACAGCGCGGGATGAAATTGTTTTGACTTACACCGTAACCGGGTTCGGCTTGTTCGGATCGATGCCGTATTTTTTCACCGCGTCCGCCACCACCGATGCCTCGATGGTACCGTCTTCTGCCAGCGCCTTGAGTGCCGCCACAGTCACGTAGTAGCGATTGACCTCAAAGAATTCGCGCAGCTTCGCGCGCGTGTCCGAGCGCCCGAAACCGTCGGTACCGAGCACCTTGTAGTTGCGGCCCTTCGGGATGTAGGCGCGGATCTGCTCGGCGAAGGCGCGCATGTAGTCGGAAGTCGCCACGATCGGTCCGCTCGTACCCTGCAGCTGCTGGGTGACATACGGCAGACGCGGCTGCTCGAGCGGGTTGACCAGGTTCCAGCGGTCGGCATCCTGTCCGTCGCGCGCCAACAGCGTAAAGGACGGGGCGGACCAGATGTCGGCGGCGATGCCCCAGTCGTTCTGAAGCAGCTCGGCCGCAAAAATCGCTTCGCGCAGGATGGTGCCGGAGCCCATCAGCTGCACGCGCTTCTTGGCCTTCTTGTCACCTTCCTGCAGCAGATACATCCCCTTGAGAATGCCCTCCTCCTGACCCGGCTTGAGGCCAGGATGGCTGTAGTTCTCGTTCATCAGGGTAATGTAGTAGAACACGTCCTCCTGCTTCTCGACCATGCGCTTCAGGCCGTCGTGAATGATGACGGCGACCTCATGGGCGAAGGTCGGATCGTAAGGAATGCAGTTCGGGATGGTCGCGGCAATGATGTGGCTGTGACCGTCCTCGTGCTGCAGGCCTTCACCGTTCAGCGTGGTGCGCCCCGCCGTGCCACCCAGCAGGAACCCGCGCGCGCGGCTGTCGCCGGCGGCCCAGGCCAGATCGCCGAATCGCTGGAAGCCGAACATCGAGTAATAAATGAAGAACGGGATCATCACGCGGTTGCTGACCGAATACGAGGTCGCTGCCGCAATCCACGACGCCATCGCGCCGGCTTCGTTGATGCCTTCCTGCAGAATCTGGCCGGCCTTGTCTTCACGGTAGTACATCACCTGGTCGCGATCGACCGGTTCATACAGCTGACCCTGCTGGTTGAAGATGCCGATCTGGCGGAACAGCCCTTCCATGCCGAAGGTACGCGCTTCGTCAACCAGGATCGGCACCACGCGCTGGCCCAGGTTCTTGTCACGCAGCAATGCGGTGATGATGCGCACGTAGGCCTGGGTGGTCGAAATCTCGCGTCCTTCCGCAGTCGGGTCGAGCACGGCTTGGAACGCAGACAGATCCGGCACCGGCAGGTGTTCGTCCGCCTTCACGCGGCGCTGCGGGAGGTAGCCGCCGAGTGCCTTGCGCCGCTCGTGCAGATACTTCATTTCCGGCGCATCGTCGGAAGGCTTGAAGAAGGGAATCTCGGCCAGCTTGTCGTCCGGAATCGGGATGTTGAAGCGGTCGCGCATCTCGCGCACGGCCTGATCGTCGAGCTTCTTGGTCTGGTGCGCGGTATTGCGTGCCTCGCCCGACTTGCCCATGCCGAAGCCCTTGATGGTCTTGACCAGCAGCACGGTCGGCTGACCCTTGTGTTCCTGTGCCTGCTTGAACGCGGCGTAGATCTTGTGCGGATCATGTCCGCCGCGGTTCAGGCGCCAGATGTCGTCGTCCGACATCTTCGAGACCATCTCCAGCAGCTTCGGATGCTTGCCGAAGAAGTGCTTGCGCACGTAAGCGCCATCCTTGGCCTTGTAGTTCTGGTACTCGCCGTCGACGGTTTCCATCATCACGCGCATCAGGATGCCTTCCTTGTCGCGCGAGAGCAGTTCGTCCCAGTAGCTGCCCCAGATGACCTTGACCACGTTCCAGCCGGCACCGCGGAATTCGCCTTCAAGTTCCTGGATGATCTTGCCGTTGCCGCGCCCCGGGCCGTCCAGCCGCTGCAGGTTGCAGTTGACGACGAACACGAGGTTGTCGAGGTGCTCGCGACCGGCTACGCCGATGGCGCCCATCGATTCCGGCTCGTCCATTTCGCCGTCGCCGAGGAAGGCCCAGACCTTGCGGTTGTCAGTCTTGGCAATGCCGCGCGCCTGCAGATATTTCAGGAAGCGTGCCTGATAGATCGCCATCAACGGCCCCAGGCCCATCGACACCGTCGGGAACTGCCAGAAATCAGGCATCAGCTTCGGGTGGGGGTAGGAAGACAATCCCTTGCCGTCGACTTCGCGGCGGAAGTTCAGGAGCTGCTCTTCGGAAAGACGGCCTTCGAGGAATGCGCGGGCGTAGATGCCGGGCGACGAGTGGCCCTGGATATAGAGCAGGTCGCCACCGTGATCTTCGGTCGGGGCGTGCCAGAAATGATTGAAGCCAATGCCCAGCATGTTGGCCAGCGAGGCGAAGGACGAAATGTGACCACCGAGGTCGCCATCGGCGCGGTTGGTCTTGACCACCATCGCCATCGCGTTCCAGCGCATCCAGGACCGCAGCCGCTCTTCATACTCGAGATTGCCAGGGCAATGCTCTTCGAGGTGGGTCGGAATCGTGTTGACGTAGGCGGTATTGGCGGAAAACGGAATGTGGGCGCCGCGGCGGCGCGCCAGGTCGGCCATGCGCTCCATCAGATAGTGCGCGCGCTCCGGGCCTTCCGTATCGATCACTGCTTCAAGCGCATCTAGCCACTCCTGGGTTTCCGTTACGTCGGGATCGTTGGCGGCCTGCGCCAACAGGTGATCAAGCTGGGCGGACATCATGTGTCTCCTGATATGGGGGCTTGTCGAGCGCATGCGCTCGAAGTGGGGTTTGGACAAGATTCGGCCACTGTAGTGCGGCGTGCCAAGAGTGTAACAGCACTTTTTCTGTTTTCAAATAGCGGTAGCCTCTCTCATAATGCGGAATATTATGCGGCAATGCAGCAATCCGCCGCCTCTTCCCGGCCAGCCCTGTCACAGGGCGCGACCTGGGACCGGGACTTATAATTCGGTCTTTGCCCATCCCTCCGCTTCCATCCTCTCATGTCCGCCCAACTCATCAACGGAACCCAACTCTCCCAGCAACTGCGCGCCAATGTCGCGCTCCGCGCCGCAGCCCTGACGGCCCAAGGCAAGCAACCCGGCCTGGCCGTCGTGCTGGTTGGCGACAATCCGGCATCCCAGGTCTACGTGCGCAACAAGGTCAAGGCCTGCGAAGACAACGGCATCCATTCGGTAATGGAAAAGTACGATGCGGACCTGTCGGAAGAGGCTCTGCTGGCACGCATCGACGCCCTGAACCGCGACCCGAAGATCCACGGCATCCTGGTGCAACTTCCCCTGCCGTCCCACATCAATGCTCACAAGGTGCTTGAGGCGATTGCGCCGGAGAAGGATGTCGATGGCTTTCATGTGAGCAACGCCGGCCTGCTGATGACCGGCCAACCGCTGTTTCGCCCCTGCACGCCTTACGGGGTGATGAAGATGCTGGAGTCGATCGACTACCCGGTGCGCGGGGCGCATGCGGTAGTCGTGGGCGCGTCCAACATCGTCGGCAAACCGCAGGCCATGCTGCTCTTGCAGGCAGGCGCGACCGTCACCATCTGCAATTCCAAGACCCGCGATCTCGGCCACCACACGCGCCAGGCCGACATCCTCGTGGTCGCAACCGGAAAGCGGAACATCGTTACCGCCGACATGATCAAGCCGGGTGCCGTCGTCATCGACGTCGGCATGAACCGTGACGACGATGGCAAGCTGTGCGGCGACGTCGACTTTGCCCACGCGAAGGAAGTCGCCGGCTGGATCACCCCGGTACCGGGCGGTGTCGGGCCGATGACGATCACCATGCTCCTTGTCAACACAATAGAGGCTGCTGAAAGAACCTGATGACTGTACACACCAATCCCCTGCTCGACTTCTCCGACCTGCCCCGCTTCGAGGCAGTCAAGCCCGAACACGTCACGCCTGCCATCTCGCAACTGCTGGATGAATGCCGCAAGGTGGTCGCACAACTGGAGGCGCAGCAGCCGCCGGTGACCTGGGAAAACTTCGTTGCGCCGCTGGAAGATGCGACCGAACGCCTGGGCCGGGCATGGGGAGTGGTGGGTCACCTCAATTCCGTGATGAACACGCCCGAACTGCGGGCTGCCTACAACGAGAATCTGCCGAAGGTGACCGAGTTCTGGACCGGCATCGGCCAGAATCAGGCCCTGTTCGAGAAGTACAAGGCGCTGCGCGAGAGCGCATCCTTCGAGATGCTGGCACCGTCGCGGCGCAAGATCATCGAGAACGCCCTGCGCGATTTTCGTCTGGGCGGCGCCGAACTGCCGGAAGACAAGAAGGCACGCTACGCGGAGATCCGCGAACGACTGGCCGCACTGTCGACCAGGTTCTCGGAAAACGTGCTTGATGCCACCAACGACTTCGCGCTCTACGTCGAGAACGAAGCCGACCTCGCGGGCCTGCCCGAGGACGCGCGACAAGCGGCCCACAACGCGGCCGAGCGCGATGGCAAGAAGGGCTGGAAGTTCACCCTGCACTTCCCTTCTTTCTTTCCCATCCTGCAATACGCCGACAAGCGCGAGCTGCGCGAGACGATCTATCGCGCGAACGTGACGAAGGCGTCCGAACTTGGCGCAAAGCCCGAATGGGACAACGCGGCCAACATCGAGGAAATCCTGAAACTGCGCGCCGAGGAAGCCAGGCTGCTCGGGTTCACCAGTTTCGCCGAAGTCTCGCTGGTGCCGAAGATGGCCGAGACCCCGCGCCAGGTGATCGAATTCCTGGAAGATCTGGCGCGGCGCGCCCGCCCGTTCGCAGAAAAGGACCTCGCCGAGCTGCGCGAATTCGCAAAGGCCGAACTGGGTCTCGACCAGCTGGAGGCGTGGGACATCGCCTATGTCTCCGAAAAGCTGCGTCAGAAGCGCTATGCATTCTCCGAACAGGAGGTCAAGCAATACTTCCCCGAACACAAGGTGATCGAAGGCTTGTTTGCAGTGGTGGAATCGCTGTTCTCGGTCCAGGTCAAGCCGGACACGGCCGCCACCTGGCACAAGGACGTGAAGTTCTTCCGCATTGAGCGCAACGGCCAGTTGATCGGCCAGTTTTACCTTGATCTGTATGCCCGCAGCGGCAAGCGCGGCGGCGCCTGGATGGACGACGCACGCGGCAGGCGGCGGCTGGCTTCGGGCATCCAGACACCTGTCGCCTACCTTGTCTGCAATTTCTCCGAGCCGACGGAAGTCGACGGCAAGCTGCGCCCGGCCCTGTTCAGGCACGACGAGGTCAGCACGCTGTTCCACGAATTCGGTCATGGACTGCATCACATGCTCACCCAGGTCGACGAGCTGTCGGTATCCGGCATTTCCGGCGTCGAATGGGATGCGGTCGAATTGCCCTCGCAGTTCCTCGAGAACTTCTGCTGGGAATGGGACGTGCTGCAACACATGACGGCACACTGCGACACCGGCGAGCCACTGCCGCGCGCGCTGTACGACAAGATGCTGGCGGCAAAGAATTTCCAGTCAGGCTTGCAGACCTTGCGCCAGATCGAATTCGCCCTGTTCGACATGCGCCTGCACCACGAGCACGACCCATACGCCGGCGAGCCGGTGCAGCAGGTGCTTGACGCAGTGCGCCAACAGGTCGCGGTACTGATCCCGCCATCATTCAACCGCTTCCAGAATGCCTTCAGCCACATCTTTGCCGGCGGGTATGCCGCGGGATACTATAGCTACAAGTGGGCCGAAGTCCTGTCGGCCGATGCTTACAGCGCCTTCGAGGAAGCTGCCGCGAAAACAGGCAGCGTGCTGGCACCCGATGTGGGTGCACGCTTCCTGAACGAAGTGCTGGCAGCAGGCGGGGCACGGCCTGCGCTGGAGTCGTTCAAGGCATTCCGCGGCCGCGAGCCGCAGATCGACGCCCTGCTGCGCCACAGCGGCATGACGTCACAACCGACGGAAAGCATTGCATGAGATCCCTTGCCTCCATCCTGCCCCTGGCTCTCGCACTCTGCGGCGGGGCCGCTCATGCCCAGCTGTACAAATGGGTGGGGCCGGATGGCAAGGTCAACTACAGCGACGTGCCGCCTCCCCCGACGGCGGCAAAAGTCGAAAACAAGCCCGTCGCCGCCGCGCGCAACAGCAGCGTCCCCCTGCCCTACGAGCTGGCGCAGGCAGCACGCAGGCATCCGGTCACGCTGTATACGATGACCAATTGCATTCCGTGCGACGACGGTCGCAAGCTGCTGAGCGAGCGCGGAATTCCGTTTGCGGAAAAGACCGTCGAATCGAACAAAGACATCGCGGCGGTACGCAAGGTCGGTAGCGACGGCAATCTGCCGCTCATGACCGTCGGCACCACAATCCAGCGCGGCTTCGAGGCGAACGCATGGAATGCCACGCTGAATGCGGCCGGCTATCCGGCCACCAATCAGCTGCCAAAGAACTGGCGTAACCCGCTTCCGGAATCGGCAGCCCGGGCGCACACCCCCTCGGCATCGGCAGCCCCGGTGGCCGCGTCCGCGCCGCCGGCCGTCGCTGCCGACGAGACGCCGCAGCCGACTGATCTGCCACCACCCGCCGGCAATGCTCCGCCCGGATTCCGCTTCTAGTCCCACATGACCCGCATCGATTTTCACACCGACCTGCCGGACAAACTCGGCTATTGCTGCCGGCTGACGCGCAAGGCTTGCGTAACCGGCGCGCGGCTGGTGATCGTGGTCGACGACCGTGCGCAGCTGCAGGCGCTTGACCAGGCACTGTGGACCTTCTCCGATCAGGATTTCATTCCGCACGTGCCGCTGTCCGACCCGCTTGCGGCAAGCACACCGGTCGTGCTCAGCGAGCGCGGCGACGCCGACTTTCCCCATCACGAGGTGCTGGTCAACCTGTCTCGAAGCACTCCGGCCCACTTCGCGCGCTTCGCACGCCTGATCGAACTGGTCGGTGCCGATGAAGCAGATCGCGTTGCGGGCCGCGAGCGCTTTCGCCATTACAAACAACGGGGATACCCGATCGATCACCGCAACGCGGCCAAGTCATGAGCACATTCAACCCGGATGCCGGCATTCCCCTGCTGACAGAAATAATCAAGGCGCCGCAAGCTGCCGACGCGGCACAGGCGCCTTCCCGACCGGTCGAAACTCGCGCGCCAGCTGGGGAAGCGGCCGCTGCTGCACAGACGGATGCCGAACGCTGGACGCAGCTCGAGAGCGAACTGCAGGAACGCGTGCTGCAGCAGGTATTGGGCCGCATTGACGCGATACTTGAGCAACGGGTGCGCGATGGTCTGGCGGACGTCCTGCAGATTGCAGTTGACGATCTCGCCCGGCAGATACGGCAAAGCCTGCACCTGACGCTGTCCGAGGCCGTGAAAGGCGCGGTGAGGCAGGAGATCGATGCGGCACGTCCCACCCGATCCGACAATCACTGACGGCGCAGGCGCAAATCCGAAGCCTCTCATTTCGCATCGTTACTGAACCGAATTCATGAAGGTCATCGTACTGGGTGCCGGCATCGTCGGCACCAGCTCCGCATGGTTCCTGGCCAAGGACGGCCACGAGGTGACGGTACTGGAGCGCCAGCCCGGCGCGGCCCAGGAAACGAGCTTCGCCAATGGCGGACAGATTTCCGTTTCGCACGCCGAACCCTGGGCCCATCCCGGTGCCCCGCTCAAGATACTCAAATGGATCGGCCAGGAAGACGCGCCCCTGCTGTTTCGCCTGCGTCCCGACTGGCTGCAGTGGAAGTGGGGCATGCACTTCCTGCGCGAATGCACTGCGGCACGTGCCGCCGCCAACATCCGCCAGATCGTGGCAATCGCCGAATACAGTCGCCAGGTGCTGCAGGACGTACGTGCCGAGACCGGCATCGAATACGACGCCCTGACGCGCGGCATCCTGCACTTCTATACGGACGTGCACGATTTCGAGGCTTCCCTGCCGGCCGCGCGCCTGATGCGCGAACTCGGCTGCCCGCGCGAGACCATCAGTGCGGATGAAGTGGTGAGAATCGAACCTGCGCTGGCCGGCATGCGCGAGAAGATCGTCGGCGGCGACTACACCGCCACGGATGAATCCGGCGACATCCACAAGTTCACCACTGGCCTCGCTGCACGCGCGAGCGCCCTCGGCGCCGACTTCCGCTACAACGCCGCCATCACCCGCCTGATCGCCGAAGGGACGGGAGCGAATGCAAAGGTCACGGCGGTTGAATTCATCGACGGCAACGGCCGCCACCAGATGCTGCGCGCGGACGCCTTCGTGGTCGCGCTCGGCAGCTTCTCGCAACCGCTGCTCAAGCCGCTGGACATCGATCTATTGGTCTATCCGGGCAAGGGCTACTCGGCTACCTATCGCGTCATTGAGGCCGAAGCCGCACCCACCGTTTCACTTACCGACGATGGCCACAAGCTCGTCTTCTCACGCCTGGGCGACCGCCTGCGCGTAGCCGGCACCTGCGAATTCAATGGCTATTCGCGCGAACTCAATCCGGTGCGCTGCATGGCGATCACAAGGCGTACGCGCGAACTCTTCCCCACCGCCTGCGACTACGACAATCCGCTCTACTGGAGCGGCCTGCGGCCGATGACGCCTTCGAACGTCCCGTACATCGGCCGCAGCCGCTACGCCAATCTCTTCCTTAACACGGGCCACGGCACGCTGGGCTGGAC
>JAEZHR010000360.1 GCA_023416415.1 Pseudomonadota bacterium | reverse complement strand
GAATGCACGGAGCGCATGCGGTGCCGGATCAACCGCCGGCGCCGATCAGGATCCGCACGTGCGCCGCGACGCTGCGCGCCAGCGCGTGCAGCTCGTAACCGCCTTCCAGGCAGGACACCACGCGCCCGCCGGCATGACGTTCGGCGATGTCCATCACCTTGCGCGTCACCCATTCGTAGTCCGCCTCGAGCAGGCCCATGTTGCCCATGTCGTCGTCGCGATGGCCGTCGAAGCCGGCGGAGATATAGATCATCTGCGGGCGGAAGGCTTCCAGCGCCGGCAGCCAGTGGCGTTCGACCGCCGCGCGGAACATGTCGGCTCCCGAGCGGGCGGGCAGACCGATGTTGACCATGTTCTCGCCCAGCGGCTCGCTGCCGGAAAACGGATACAGGTCGCGCTCGAAGGTCGAGCACATCAGCACGCGCGCGTCGTTGGCAAGAATGTCTTCGCTGCCGTTGCCATGATGCACATCGAAATCGATCAGGGCGATGCGTTCGAGCCCATGCACGTCGAGGGCATGGCGGATGCCGACGGCGACATTGTTGAAGAAGCAGAATCCGCCGGCGTAAGCCCGGCCGGCGTGGTGGCCAGGCGGACGGACGTTGCAGAACGCTGTCTGCGCCCGTCCTGCGATGACGAGGTCGGTCGCCAGCACCGCGGCGCCGGCCGCAAACAGTGCGGCCCGGTAGCTGTGACGATTCATCCACGTGTCCGGATCGATCGCGACGTACTCGTCATCCAGCTCGGCCTGCTGTGCGCGTGCCAGCAACTCACGCACATGCTGCAGCGCATGCGCGCGGCCGAGCTGCGTTTCGGTGGCGGCGGGCGCGTCGTAGGCCTGCATGTAGTCGAGCAGGCCCTTGATCAGCAGGTGGTCGTGGATCGCGTCGAGACGGTCGGGGCATTCAGGATGCAGCGAGCCCATTTCGTGCTTGCGGCAGTCTGCGTGGGAAATGTAGGCGGGCAGCATGGAACAGGCGGGCAATATGGTGCGCTCATTGTACACATGGCATTGCATGCCCTCCGCAATGCCATCAGGCCGGCGCATGGCACGTGCGGCCCGTTTGACTCAGGTCAATTTATCGAGGGTCGCGGGATGAATCGTCGCCCCCCTGCGCAATGTCCACTCTGCATTGCACAATCGATCGCAGAATGGACGGCCACCGCTCCATCCCGGTCCTGCCGCTCATGTCCGACCCGCGCGACCTCCGGCCATTCTTGCGCCGTGTCCTGCTTGCACTGTTCCTGATGGGCCTGCTCATCCTGTCTTACTGGGTGCTGCGCCTGTTCATCGTGCCGGTGGTGTGGTCGCTGATCCTGGCCTACGTGACCTGGCCGTCCTATCGGCGCCTGCGCTCCGCCCTTGGCGGCTATTCGACCGCCAGCGCCATCCTGATGACCTTGCTGTTGACGATGGCCTTCGTGTTGCCCTTGCTGGGCCTGATCGGTTTGCTGCAACAGGAGGCCGTGCTGGCCTTCAAGACCGTGTCGGCCTACGTGCGCGAAGGGCCGCTGCTGCCGGAGCCGGTCCGTCAGCTGCCCTGGATCGGCGACTGGCTGCAGGAAACGATGAATCGCTTCGCCTTCGAACCGGAATCGGTGCGCGACGAGATCTTGCAATGGCTGGAGAAATCGATGGGGCGGGTCGCCGACCTCATCGGCGGGGTGGGGCGCAACGCGGTCAAGATGGCGCTGGTGGTGATCACGATCCTGTTCGTCTATCGCGATGGCGAAAGCCTGCTCCTGCAGGTACGCAAGGTCTCGCACCGATTCATCGGCGTGCGCGCCAATGCCTATCTCGCTGCCATTGGCGCGACGACCAAGGCGGTGCTGTACGGACTGTTGTTGACTGCCATTGCCCAGGGTGCGCTGGCCGGCGTCGGCTACTGGGCGGCCGGCATCCGGGCGCCTGCACTGCTGGGGGCGCTGACCGCGCTGGTGGCGCTGCTGCCATTCGGTGCGCCTTTCATCTGGGGGACGCTCGGCGTTTGGCTGATGATGGCCGGCGATACATGGCCCGGCATCGGCCTCCTGCTGTGGGGAATGCTGGTGGTGAGCTGGGTCGACAACCTGATCCGTCCGCTGGTCATCAGCAGCGCCACGCGCATTCCCTTTCTGCTCGTGATGTTTGCCGTGCTCGGCGGTATCGGCGCCTTCGGCCTGGTTGGCATGTTCCTCGGCCCGATCGTGGTGGCCGTGCTGCTGGCCGTCTGGCGCGAGTGGGTGGACGAGGAGCCGCCAGTGGTGCCGGACGAGGAGGCGCGCGGGTAGCCCCGCGCGAGGGTGTCGCCCGGCGTTCTCAACCCTAGGCCGCCGCCGGCGATGCACAGGCGTACGCGTGGCGCTTTTGCACGCACACGTCGCCCAGCGCCAGCCGGACCGGCCCCCTGCCAAGCGGATGCAGAACGGCAGTGCCATTGCGGTCGAGCACGAACGCCTCGCCCGCTTTCAGCACGACGTCACGCGAGTCGTAGTCCTGAGTGACCCACACTGCGCCAGCAAGCACGCGCACCTGCGCGCCCTTTCCGTCGCGCACGCGCATCAGCTGATGCTCTTGCAGCGCATAGGTCTGGCTCTCGCGCGGCAGGGCGCGCACTGCGCCTTTGCCACTGATCACTTGCACCGTTCCGCTCATGATGATCTCCTGTTCGTCATGAAGAAGACTTCTTGTTTGCAGTATTGTGCGACGCATCAATGAATACAATCCCAAATCTGGAATATGATCGTTCGCATGTTGGAAACAATGGGGTGCGGCGATGGAACGGCTGGCAGAAATGATGGTGTTTGCGCAGGTGGTGGAGCACCGCAGCTTTTCGGCGGCGGCGCAGGCGCTGCGCACGTCGAAATCGGTGGTCAGCAAGCAGATCAGCAGCCTTGAGGCCGCGCTCGGCGTACGCTTGCTCAACCGCACCACGCGCCACATGAGCCTGACCGAAGTGGGTGCCGCCTACTACGAGCACTGTGCGCGCATCGCGCAGGAGATCGAGGCAGCCGGCCAGACGGTTTCGCAGCTGCAGGCTGAACCGCGCGGGGTGCTTCGCCTGACCGCGCCGGTCATCTTTTCGTCGCTGCACCTGGCGCCGGCGCTCAACAGCTTCCTCGCGCGTCACGACAAGGTCGAAATCGAGCTCAATGCCGTCGATCGCCTGGTCGACATGGCCGAGGAGGGTTACGACGTGGCCATTCGCATCACCAGCCATCCGCCGCCGAGCATGGTGGCGCGCAAGATCGCGGACTTGCGCTGGGCCACCTGCGCCGCACCGTCCTATCTCGAATCCCACGGCGCACCGGCCACGCCGCAAGACCTGATGCAGCACCGTTGCCTGGTCCACAACGGCATCGCGGCGCTGCGCAGCGGCCCCTGGCACTATCGCGTCGGCACGCGCGAAGTGGCCGTGCGCGTGCGCGGCAAGGTGCGGGTCAACAATTCCGAAGTGCTGCTGCAGATGGCGCTGGAAGGCGCAGGCATCGTGCTGTTTCCGACCTACATCGTCGGCCGCTACCTCAAGAGCGGCCAGCTGGTCGAAGTGCTCAAGGACAGCGTGGCCAATCCCGACATGGCGCTGGTGGCGACCTATTTCCCCAATCGCTACATGCAGCCGAAGGTACGTGCCTTCATCGACCACTTGCTCGATCACTTCGGCCCGCATCCGTACTGGGACCAGCGGTGAGGGCCGGCAGATGCATGTCTTCACTTACGGATCGCTGATGTTTCCCGAAGTCTGGCTGCGTGTCACGGGGCAGCCTGGCGTTGCGCTTGCGGCGCGCCTCGACGGTTACGCGCGCTATGCCGTGTCCGGTGTCAGCTATCCGGGCATCGTCGCCGAAC
>JAEZHR010000197.1 GCA_023416415.1 Pseudomonadota bacterium | reverse complement strand
ACCACGATCAGCGACTTGTTCTTGTGAGCCGGACCGTCCGAGGTGTTGGCCAGCACCACGCAGAAGTCAGCCTGCGTGCCGTTGGTGGTCCACATCTTTCCGCCATTGATGACATAGTCGTCACCGTCCTTGCGCGCCGTGGTTCTGACCGACGCCACATCCGAGCCGCTGCCGACTTCGGAGACGCCCAGACAGGCGACCATCTCGCCGGATATCGCAGGCGCAAGGAATTCATGCCGCAGCGTATCCGACGCGCGCTCGGCCAGTGCCGGCGTGGCCATGTCGGTCTGCACGCCGATGGCCATCGGCACACCGGCGCAGTTGACATCGCCCAGCGCCTCGGCCAGCACCCCCGCATACGATTGGTCGAGCCCCATGCCGCCGAACCGTTCCGGCTTGCTCAATCCCAGCAGGCCGAGCTTGCCCATCTTGCGGAACAGTTCATGGGCAGGAAAGATTTCCGCTGCCTCCCACTCGTCTACGAATGGATTGATTTCCTCGGTGATGAAGCGCTTGATGGTGCGCCGCATGTCCTCGTGTTCGGGTGTCAGCTGCATGTCTCGTCTCCATGGTTGTTCAGGGCCGCGCAACGGCGAACTGGACCGGACGCACGTCCCGCGCCTCGGCCTCGCGACAGATCGACAGGACATAGGACAGGACGGCGCGCGTGTCGCGCGGATCGATCACGCCGTCGTCCAGCAGCAGCGCGCTGGTGGTGAAAACGTCCATCTGGCTGTCAAAGTTGTCGATGATCTTGCGTCGCAGCTTTTCGATCTGCTCGGGATCGACTTCGGCATTCTTTCGCTTCATCGCCGCCTCGGTGACGATGGCCATGGTCTGCGCGGCCTGCTCGCCACCCATGACAGCGGTCCTGGCATTCGGCCAGGAGAAGCAGAACCGCGGATGAAATCCGCGTCCGCACATGCCGTAGTTGCCGGCCCCGAACGACGCACCGCAGTAGATCGTGATCTGGGGTACGGTGGCATTGGTCACGGCCTGGATCATCTTCGAGCCGTGCTTGATGCTGCCCAGCGCTTCGTAGTGACGGCCGACCATGAAGCCGGTCGTATTGTTCAGGTAGAGGATGGGCACGTTGGCCTGGCAGCAGGCCTGGATGAAATGCGTGGCCTTGGCCGCGCCGTCCGGATCGATCGGGCCGTTGTTGGTGATGATGCCCAGAGGATGGCCGTCCAGCTTCGCATGGCCGCACACCGTGGCCGAGCCGTAGCGCGCTCCGAAATCGAGGAAATCGGAATCGTCGACAATGCGCGCAATCACTTCCTTCATGTCGACCGGACGCTTGTGATCCATTGGCATGATGCCGAGCAGTTCTTCCCGATCGTAGCGCGGCGGCCTGACGACAGGCTGGCGGTCGGGCCTGACACCGCGCCGCCATTCAAGCTTGTCCATGATGTCGCGCGCAATGCGCAGTGCATCGCGGTCATCCTCCGCCAGGTAATCGCCTAGGCCGGAAACGCCGGTATGCATCTTTGCGCCGCCGAGTTCTTCCTCGGTCGCGATCTCGCCGGTGGCGGCCTTCAGCAGCGGCGGGCCGGCCAGGAAGGCGCGCGAACGGCCACGCACCATGATGATGTAGTCGGACAAGCCAGTCTGGTAAGCGCCGCCGGCCGTCGACGAGCCGTGGGTCACCGTGACTACCGGCAGGCCGGCCGCCGACAGGCGGGCGAGATTGCGGAAGAAACTGCCGCCACGTACGAAATCCTCGACGCGGTAGGCCATCAGGTTGGCGCCGGCACTTTCCACCAGCTGCACATAGGGCAGCCTGTTTTCCAGCGCCAGTTCTTGCACCCGCAACTGCTTGTCGAGCCCGCGCGGCTGCAGCGCCCCGGCATCGATGCCGGAATTGGAGGCACACACCATGCAGCGCACGCCCGAGACATAGCCGATGCCCGCGATCACGCCGCCGCCCGGCACGCTCTTTTCGGGATCGTTGACGTCTAACCGGTAGCCGGCGAGCGTTGACAGTTCCAGAAACGGCGAGTCATGGTCCAGCAGCAAGGCCAGGCGCTCGCGCGGCAGCAACTGGCCGCGCTTTTCGAAGCGCGGCTTGGAAGCCGCCGATGTGTTGCGGGTGCGTTCCTCCAGCGCGCGCACGCGCTCGAGCAATGCCAGCATGCCTTCGCGGTTGGCCGCATAGACCTCGCTGCCCGCCGAAATAGTGGTTTCGATGATTGCCATGTTGCCCCGAATCGAGTCTTCAACGACGCCTGGTGGGCGCCTGCTGCTGCGATCGTGCAATCAAGGCTACCTTGCGGTCCTTGCCGCGTCTTGTGGAAAGTGGCTGTGGATCAGCGGTGCAGCACCGGAAACGCTTCGTCCCGTTCCATGCAGACATGAGCGTGTGAGGCGGATGAGTCCGGCATTCGACACGGACGTTCTGTCTGCGGTGGCTGCCAACAGAACGCCGGTCTTTATTTCGTCAGGCTTTTCCGATACGCCGGCGGCAAAGTCCGCACCCAGGCGACGCGAGCGGCATTGGTTGCCGCAGCAAGGCTGCTTTTTGTGCAGCGGGGTTATGCGGCAACCGGCACGCCCGACATCGTGAGCACGGCTGCTGTAACGCGAGGCGCGCTTTATCACCATTTCGAAGACAAGGCGGCTCTCTTCTATGCGGTGGCCCAGCAGATGGCTCAGGAGGTGGCAAGTGCCATAGAGACGGGCAGCATGCATTCAGAGACGCCGATGGATGCACTGGTAGACGGCGCGGATGCCTATTTCCAGTCGATGGCTGAAGGCGGGCGAGCGCAGATACTGCTGCTGGACGCGCCGGCGGTGCTGAGCGCGCAACAACTGGCCGAGCTTAGCGACATGGCAGGCGCGAGTGCCTTGAAGGAAGGTCTTGGCGCATTGCTGACGGGAAGTGTCCGCAGCGCCGCAATTGCCCCCGACGAGCTGGATGCCCTTACACAATTGATCTCGGCGGCCTTTGACCGAATTGCAAAGGCGCTCGCGCAGCAGCAGAGCATTGCTTGTTACCAGGCTGCCCTGCGCCAGCTCCTTCAGGGTCTTTATCAGGTTTATGCGAAGTAGCCGATGCGCCGCTCCTTCATCAAGCTTTTGCGGAGGCGGTCGCAGGTCGTACAAGAAAAATCCGAATGCTCGCCCAGGACCGGAACGACCGGCACGCATTGCTCGCTCAAGGTCCAGTGCACGTGCTTGATCATGCGGATCGGCCCCGGCAAAGCCGCATGGCGACTTTCTGCTTCAAGCCGTAGCGGACCGCCGGGACATGTCATGCAGCACACCACTCCATTGACCGATTCGCCTGCGTTGACGTAAAAGACGGAAGGGGCGACCCCGCCATTCCGCTTGCACATTTGCACGGGCCGCCCCTGCGGCATTTTCATGGCCTGTCCTGGTTCCCTTCGGCCTTCGGCCAGTCCGCCGGCGCGTCAGGCCCAGGACCAGACAGAAGGATGCAGATCGCTCGGGGCTCTCAACCATGCAAATTGAACACCGTACCTTCGTGATGGCGTCGCCGGATGTAATCTTCCGTATCTACGAAGATGTCGCCAATTGGCACGTTTGGGATCCGGATACCAAACGCGCGTTTCTGGATGGCCCGCTTCAGATTGGTGCCCAGGGAAAGCTGACGCCGACCCAAGGGAACACCGTACCGATGCGGGTCACTGAGGTCACCAGGGACCGCTCGTTCACGGTTGAGTCAAGGATTCCGCTGTTCCGCATGGTCTTTGAGCATGAGCTCAACCCCACGCCCGGCGGAACCGAAGTCGTTCACAGAGTCACGCTCTCGGGCCCCCTTCTCCTGATACTTGGCCGGGTACTGTCCAGGCGGATAGATTCGGGTCTCCCCGTCACGTTGCAAAAGCTCAAGGAGCTGGCAGAAGTACGCAGTGCGGCCTGAAGCCCGCCCGGGCGGGCCGGCTCTCTCAGGTCAAGATCCTGATCGCATCGGTCGGAATCCGACGCTTTTCTGTTCCCGACGTGAAACAGGCGAAGCGGCCGTCGCTGCCGGCCTCCCGCCCCGTGTTCAATCAGGCACCAAATGCGCCGTCAATGGTGTGCATCGCTCCCGTGACGAAGCTTGCTTCCGGC
>JAEZHR010000022.1 GCA_023416415.1 Pseudomonadota bacterium | reverse complement strand
GTCCAGTTCGCCATCACGATGCGCCCGCCCGAGCGGCACACGCGCAACATTTCGCCGGCCACGAACTCCGGTCGCGGCGCGAACATGGCGCCGATCAGGCTGACGACGAGATCGAACGAGGCATCGGGATACGGAAGCATTTCGGCATCCGCTTCTTCGAAGATGGCGTCGACGCCTTCCGCACGGGCGCGCTCACGCGCACGTTCGATCAGATTGGTCGCAATGTCGATGCCGGTCACCCTGACGCGGGCGCGTGCTGCGGGAATGGCGATCTGCCCGGCGCCGCAGCCGAGATCCAGCATGCGCGTGCCCGGTGGAATGGCGAGCCGTTCAAGGAAGGCGAGCGCGCCGGGTTCCAGATACTGGGCGAAGTGACTGTAGTCGCCTGACATCCACGTCGCCTTCAGTCGCGTCTTGAGTGCTTCCATCTCCGGTGTCATCGACGCCGGCTTGTCTGCAACGGTACTGTTCATGATGCATCTCCTGGAAGAAAAGGACACCTCCCTTCGCTGATTCCCCGGCCATGGCATTCCGCTCTTCGTGACATCGTTGCGCCGAGGTCGTTGTGGCGCGCTGGCACTTGCCTCTGATCCTGTGCAAGCGTGCAACCCACCTTGCCTGCACGCTATGACGCCTCAGGCTTTCGCAGTCGAGTGGTGTTCCAATATAGGCCGCCAGCTGGCGCGTGCAGCCGTGGAATGCATGAAGCTGATGTTCCACAAATCAGCGTCGGAACCTGCTTCAACCCTGTTGCAAACCTTGCCGTCGCAACCTGTTCTCCCGGGTATCGGGCTTCCGCCCGGGAATGCTCGCAGGTCCGCTGCAAACGGCCTCGGGAAATGCCGGCAGCACGACAGATCAATGGCGAACGGCTGATGTCGTCTGGCTGATGTTGTTTGATCTGGCGGGTATGTCCGGATCGCCTCGATTCGGGATTGCTCCCGTTGGCCAGCCCGTCCACGCCTTCTTTCCGCACGGCGCATTCACTCACGGTCCCGTGGCTTTGTCTGTGGCGGGGTTCGCCCGAAACGCCTGAAAAATTCGCGCATCAGCGGCACGGCTTCGGCGGAATGCGTTTCAAGGAGCAGGTGACCGGCATCGAAAACATGTGCCTCCATCCGCGGCAAGGCTTGCATCCAGGACAGCACCTCGGCGAGATCGAAGTACACATCGTGTCTTCCCCAGACCATCAAGGCGGGAGGCTGCCAGGTCTCCAGATACCTGGCGATCGCGTCAAAACGCGCGGCGTAGTTCCCATAATCGGCAATCAACGCACGTTGCATATCCATGTGACCCGGCAGGTTCATCACGCGCCAGTCCTCTTCCCAGCGTTCGGCCGGGATCCGCTCGGCCACGTCCGGGGGAACACCTGAGATGTACGTGTCGCGCGTTCCCGCGAGGGTCAGATGCGCGGTGGCCTGTGCCTCGTTTTCCGCGTCGGGCTGCGACCAGTAGGCGCGCGTTGCGGCCCATCCCGGCCCCCATCCCGTCTGGTGCGCATTCGCGTTCTGGACGATGAGGCCCAGAACCAGCTCGGGTGCTTCCATCGCAATTTGCAAACCTGCCGGCGCGCCCCAGTCATGCAGATAGATGAAGCGCGGCCCGATCTCAAGGTAATCGAGCAGTTCGGATATCGCCTGACCGATGGCGGAAAACGAAACCGCCGGCAGCACATCGGACTCGCCGTGGCCGGGCAGATCGGGCGCGATGACATAGGCGCTCCGGGCCAGCGCAGGGACGAGCTCCCGGAACATCCGCGACGAGTTCGGAGTCCCGTGCAGCAGCAGGACGGCAGGGCTGGACGCCTCACCGCCCCTGCTGAATGCAAGCTCGGTGCCGCCCGAGAGTCGAAGTCGCTCCATTTCTCCGCTCCATCCGGAACTTTGGGGCCATTGTGGTAAATGCAGTCGCGAACCCGGTGAATGACATCTGCGGAGTCGCCACCAAACCGGAGCTTAGCCGGACGCTACCGCCCAACAAGCGCGAATCGAAGTGATACCGGTGCATGTTTGACCCCTCGCAAGCGGTGTCCACTCGATCCTGAACGCCTTGATGCGTGCCAGCAATCAGAGGCAAACGGGTGAAGGGCCGTCCGACGCTTCTTGTTCGCGCGCCATTGCGCGCACTGCCGAGACCTGTAGGGCTTTAACAGGCGCCACAAACGATTCTGGAACTCATTCCGAGCAGCATCCACTCATGAGCGCTCAGGCTTGATTCTTATTCGAGTGAAACGTGTGCTGCCGATAGATGGGCGTCCCCTCTCGCGTTGCGAAATCCAGACTTCACTCTCCAAATTTTGACCCTTCAAATATTTTCTTCCAGGAGAAATCCATCATGTCTTTCGGCAGAGCCCTTACCCAAGCGTTGGGCACTCATCTACAACAATTCAAATCCGCTCTGCCAGCAGCCCAAAAGGCTGCCTCAATCCACACGACAGCGGCCTCGCACTCAGCGCCGCCGCAAAGCCTGATGGACCGCTTCAGTCAGGCTTACACGAAACGTCGCATCACAGAATTCTTTGTACCCGGCGGCGTTGGCAGAGCGGCCGCAGCATTAAACAAGTCAGAAAGAATCATGATCCTCACGGGATTCAACGTCGACACGAAGACAGATGGGAGACCGCTACCGGAATCGGACGGCCCCCCAGGGGCAGCAATGTTGGCGATCACGGCCGCTCGCCTTGGAAAAATTGTGTCAATAGTGACCGATAAGGCGAACAATCCAATCGTTCGAGCGGCACTACAATCCATCGACAAAGAGACCGCAAAAGAAATTACATTGAAAACATTCGAAGGAATCAAAGAGGAAACCCCAGAAGGGAAGGCCGAAAAAATACTGAAAAATTTCAATCCGGATACGGTTGTCGCGATTGAACTCCCCGGAAGAACCACGGAAGGCGTCCCCCGCACGATGCGAGGAGCCGACAACAGCAGCTTCAATCCACCGATCGAACGTATCCTGGAAGCTGCAAACGCCAACAATGAAATCACAACGATAGGTATGGGGGACGGAAGAAATGAAGCGGGTCTCGGCAACGCCCCGGGGGAGCACCTGCAAGCACTGGATGGCTCCCACTTTGCCTCAGTAGTGCCATCTGATATTCCCGTAACGTCCTTCACGTCCAATAACGCTGCAGCAGCCGTTGCTGCGACCATGCTGGTCCATGTGGGGGCGGAGCATCAGCTAATTCCCGGAAAGGATTACGCAGCCGCGATTCTTGCCGTGCTGAAGGCGGGTGCCGTGGACGGCGTTACCCGTCTTCGCAAACCAGATTCAGAATCTTCGGATGGACAAAGCCGAACCGGAGTCGATGGCTTTTCCGTCGAAGCCAATGCGCGCTTTGTGGATGCAATCAACACAATTGCGATGAAGGAAGGGCCCGTTAGAGGAATCGCCTATGCAGACGAGGTGAAAGACGGTCCGTTTTTGGCATTATTGTTTGACTCCAGCATTGGAGGCGCAATTGCCGCAAAAAATATGAGAATTATGATTGAGCAAATGAAGGAATCGTTTCCCGACGTACGCATGGCACTTGCTTTGGATTTTGGAAACGCTCCTTACGGTGAAAAGAGGCGGCCGGCGCTCATCAAGCTTGTTGTTGACGGGATTTCGATAGCCGAAAAGGCGAAGTTCGACGCTGTCGTAATGGCATGCAATACCGCATGCAGTGCCTTCAAGCGAGATAGCAAGGATGAAGAAGGTATCGATATCGAGAAGTTTCCCGTTCCGGTAGTAGATCTGATCCAGAATACGTCAACAGAAATCGCCCGAAACGGCGGGGCCAGGCCGGTCATTCTCTCTACCCAGGCCACCGCCGAGGACCCCATGTACATTGAAAGAGTGAGTACTGCCCGGCAGGAGCTGGGCTTGGATCCTCAGGACATCGTGCGCATAGGCGCGGGGGATCGGGAGAATGAACCCGGCATGGATTGGGCAAGTTTGATCAACCAGCTCAAGCATTTGAGCGAAGATCCATCTGACCAGAAGCTTGTTCAGGAGCAGATCGAAAAGTACGTCGACAAGATACCTGAAGACGCAACATCGGTTTACTTGTGTTGCACGCACTACCCTGCGTTCAAGAATCGCATTGAACAGCGGCTTGCAGAAACAGGGCGCGGACACATCCCGGTGATCGATCCGATGTACGTTCAGGTAAATGCCATGTTTCTCGCTCTCGGGGAAAGCAAGAACGATCGATCCACCAGGAAGCAGGACACGTCTCCTATCGTTCTCACAACCGGAAAACCCTCAAAAGTCGAAGGACCGCTCAAGCAAATTCTGGGAGATATCCCAATTGTTTATACACAGTTCGGAGAACATTTCCGTCTGCAACTACTTAGAGACCTTATAGAAAACCCCATGCCCATGAGAAGGTCGGCCTTGCAAAAAAGGGAACGATCAATCAGCCCTGCATCCGATCAGTCCACGAAAAGCATAGATTGAACGGTAGTGACCGCGCGAATTCCTATAATTTGCAGCGATATTGAAGATGACGACTCAGATATTTCTTCACTATAAAAAGGTGCTCGCGGAGCTGAGTCAGCTTATTGGATTCAAGGATATTGATGCACTCTCTGCAGGAGGAAAGTTGCGCGTCAACGACAGCTTTACCGCTTCGTTCATCCTTGATGAGAAACTGAGTCCGGATCGTCTGCTTGTCTACATTGACTTGGGCCCGCTCAGAGAAAATCGCGACAGGTTGCTTGCCCAGTTCATGAAGATTAACTTTGAGCTTGCCGCCGGTGCACGCGGCACTTTATCCATGCACCCTGAGTCGGAGCACCTTTTCTTCTCATTTGGTGTTGTGCTCAATGACTTGGCTTCGGGCGAGGCACTTCTTGAGCATATCCTTCGCTTCGTCGCATGGCTTGGAAGCGAAACTGCAGATGCTGGACCGCTGCCAACAACGGGCGCCGATGCGGACGGGAAGAGCCTGGCTGCCGCAGAACGTGCCAGAGCTGCCCGGCTGATACAGAAGATAGGAGGCCAGGGTCTGCCTGACTGAACCAGCCTGTGCAAGGTAGCAAGGCGATGCGTGGAATCGGGTGTCGTTGAATCGGGGACAGACTCCTTTTCTTGCAGGGAACAGACTCCGTTTCTTGCGCTGGCCCCATCTCTTGCTCCCACTGCCGAAGATCGTGGCCTGTTCTCGCTTCGTGCCCTGTTCCTGGTTCATTTTCCGCCGGCACCCTTCTCCGTGATTGGCCCATCCCCGGTTTCACCCCAGGCATCTCCCGTCCTGCGCATGAACACTCTTTGATCGGCTGCAAACGACTGCAGACAAATGCTGGCAGCGCGAGCGATCCTTGGTGAACGCAAGGTGTCGAAACCTCGGCCTGTCGGAATGCTCCGGCAGCTGCAAATCAGCCAGGAGGAGAGACAGATGGAAGAGATGATTCAACGTGTCATCGAGCGCACCGGGCTTCCGGAAGACAAGGCGGTGGCGGCGGTCCAGACCGTCATCGGATTTCTGAAAGAGAAGCTGCCGGGGCCCGTCGCGTCACAGCTCGATGGCGTCATGGGCGGCGGTAGCACCGGGGGCGACAAGCCGGGCGGGATCGGAGCAAAGCTGGGCGACATGCTGGGCGGGAAGAACCAGTAGCTCCGCAGCCTGACTGGCATTGCGTCGGCAGATGTTTGGACTGACATAGATAGCCCAAGGCCCGCAACCATGCACAATGCAAGCGCGACCATACAGACCGGAACCTTGCCTTTCGCCCTGCCCTGCAGGGATACACAGACGGATACCCTGAGATCGCCTTCGCGCTGCGCTGCACTGCGCGCCCGGCACCGCGCAGTGCAATGCGACTCAAGATTTCGGCGTGTACCGCAGAACGACGCCTCCGGTGAGAAGCCGCGTGGCGTCCTGCAACTGAAGCGCCGTCCGGTCCGACCGTTCAAACAAGGGGCGCCCGGCGCCGAGCACGACTGGCACCAGGCAGATCCTGAATTCGTCAAACAGCGCATCCT
>JAEZHR010000112.1 GCA_023416415.1 Pseudomonadota bacterium | reverse complement strand
CACCTGGGCGACGATCCTGCCCAGGCTCTGGTTCATGTCGCGCAGTGCGCGCATCAGGCGTCCGGTTTCGTCGTTCGCCTCGACCTCGATCTCGCGCGTCAAGTCGCCGGCGGCCACGCTGTCGGCGACGTCTACCGCCTTTTCCAGTGGATTGCAGATCGCGCGCACCAGCCAGATGCCGGCAATGATGGCCAGAATCAGGCCGATCGAGACGGCAACAATGCAGGCGTCGCGGACCAGCTGATAGGTCGTCTGTGAACGGGCGAACTTCTCGCGTGCGCCTTCGAATTGCTGTGTAATCAGGGCATCGATGCTCTTCTCCAGCGGTACCGCGAGTGCGGCAATGGGCCCGTGGAGAATTTCGATTGCGGCAAAACTGTTGTAATCGTGCAGGGCCTTGATGGCTGGAGCCATCCCTTCTTCGGCGAACTTCTTCCGGTTCGCAAGGAATTCCTCTGCCAGCGCTGCCTCGGCTGGGGATTTTGGAGCCTGCATGTACGCGGCCCAATGTTGCTCCAGTTTCTTCTCGTTTTCCTCGATCCGGGCGAGCTGTCCGTCGATCATCGCCTGGTCGCCGCTGATGCCTTTGGATATCAGGAGGTGGTTCTCCAGTACCAGTCGAACGACCTTGTCCAGCTCGCCGGTGGGTACAAGTTGCTCGTCATAAATCGAATGCATTGCATCGTTCGACTTGTTCAGGCTGAAAATTCCGATGAAAGCGCCGATCAGTACTTCAATACAAAGGAACGCAATCACGGCGATCAGACGCGCGCGGATACTCAAGTTCTTGAACATCGTTTTGTTCTCCCCCGGAATGGTTATTGACCCGGGCGTTCTGCGACGCCGGTATCACCTTGGTATATGGCAAGGTTGATATAGATTATGGCAGCAAGATCCGATTTTCTGCACGGATATGCTTTTTGAACGCGGTTCGGCAACGCCTGCCGCAGAAGCACGGGGAAAAACGAGGAGCAGGGGCTGTCTGGGGAGCCGGGTTGAAGCTTCAGGCGTCGCGCTGAAAGTACCAGTGCCAGGGCTCGTAGATGAACCCGAGGGCATTCCCAGGCGGGTAGGACATCGTGAATCCAAAATGATCTGCGCGCGCGCAAAGCCAGCGGAAGGCTTCCGTGTCGGCGAAGCACGCTTCGGTCGGATCGCAACCCGGCGTGTTGATGTCGATCGCCCGTCCGCTGTGATGCTCGCTGTAGCCGGGTGGTGCGCTCAAAGTCAGGATGTGCTCGATGTCAAGGCCGCGTGCAAGTTTGTTGCGGATGATCCCCACTTGATGCGCGATATCACGGAAGGAGGAGACAATCTCGATCTCGATGCCGTCGCTTTGCGCCGCCAGCTTCATCTTGCGCCAGGCAAGCGCGGCCGCCGGTATCAGCAGGAACTGCCGGCCTCGACGGTCGGTTTCCGCGACCACGAGTTCGGTCGCAACCGGATGAAAGGGCAAGGCCTTGCGTGCAAGAATCTCCGGGGTAATGCCCAGCGTGTCGAGCACCGGGCGCAATTGCACTTGCAGGTCCTGCATGGGCGTGAGCAGCGAGAATGAAGGGATGCTGCTGATTGTACGCCACTGAAAGCCGCGAACCGATTCCGGCTGCGCCAGTCATTACAAACGGATAAGTTCAACAGGAGCGCAAGATGGATCCAGCCCGGATTTCTCATCAGATCGGCCCAATGTGCGAGGCAAGGTCGCGCATTTGCGCGCAAGCCGGGTGCGAAACGTCTCGCATCGCACCAATCATCACTCCGCGCCTTGGTGAACTCGCTGACACGATGCAGCGCAGGCTGGTGGGCGTGCTTGCTCTCCTGCTCATGCTCGTCGCGGCGGGTCCGCTGGCGGCACAAGATTCCGATACGGAAGGTGTTCCGCCGTTATCTGCGGAGGAGCTGGAGCGACTCGACGCCCGTGCCAGCAAGCTGCTCGGCATTGAAGTGAATAGTCCGAACGGCGAGAAGCTTGGCAAGATAGAAGACCTGATTCTGGACGTGGCCAATTCCCAGGTGCGTTATGCCGTGGTGGCCTATGGCGGGGCGCTGGGCTACGGTACGCGCATGGCGGCGTTTCCACCGGTGCTGTTTCGTCCGGGTCGGAAAGAAGGGCAGTTGGTGCTCTATGTGACACCGGAGCAGTTTCGCAATGCGCCGAGTTTCGAGGCAAGCGCGTGGCCGGATTGGCTGGAGGCACGGTACCCCGATCAGGTCGATCGGTTTTTCTTCCTGAAGGATGACACGGTGGTGGACGAGAGTTCGGGTTCACAGCTTGTGCGCGCCGACGACGTGATCGGGCGCGACGTCAATGACGGTGGGAGCCGGGCGGCTGGGAGCATCGAAGACGTCGTTGTCAATCTCGGAAACGGGCAGATTCGCTACGTGGTGCTGGATTACTCGACGCGTCTCGGATTGACCGGGAAGCTGGTGCCTCTGCCGCTGGTGGCATTTCATTTTCCGAGCCGTCCTGACGTCAACGCCTTTCTGACCCTGGACCGGGAGCGCGTTGCCGCGGCGCGCGCATTCGATTCCGACGACTGGCCTGATCTGGGTGACGCGCGGTCGCGCAAGGAGATCGAGGATGCGTTGTCTCAGCTCGGAGAGCAGGGTCCGGAGCGTGCCAGTGGCGGGGGCGAAACGAAGAGCAAGGGCGAAGCGGAGTAGCTGATGGCGTGATATTTGCTCTGTTTGCCGTATGGCGAGGTCCACCCGAGCGAGACTGGCGGGCCGTGCAATGCCTGCGAAGGAGCAATCATGACAGTGCGCGAATGGCGTCCCGGCACGCCGCGCATCGTGACCTATCTGGCGCGCCCCGGCGCCAATCCGGGTGGTCACGAGGTCCAGACGCAACGGGCGCTGGCGCGCGACATCGCTGACTTGCTGGGATGGCCGTTCTGCGACGATTGGGACGATACCGCATGTCTGCATCCGAACCCCTACTATGTGCCCGGTGAAACCCTCGATGCTGCCCAGGCCGAAGTGCTGGGGGCGCGCGGTGCGGAAGATCTGTTCGGCGGCGTCGTGCCCGCGGCCTTCGTGGCGACCAAATCCATCGCACATCCGCTGGTGGAGCCTGACGCCTGTGCGCCGATCGGGTGGTCGGCCGCTTTTCCCGATCAGGTGCGCGGCCTCACCCTGCCGGGGTATGCAGCCTTTACCGCTGCGGATGCCCGGCTGGCCGGGGAGCGCATGCTGAGGCAGGGCAGCGTGCGCGTCAAGCTTGCTACCGGCGTGGGCGGTCTGGGGCAGAGCGTGGTGCGCAACGACTCCGATCTGGCGATCCTGCTGGATGAGCTGGAGGCGGCCAGTGTCTTCGAGTCCGGCGTCGTGCTGGAGCGCAATCTGGAACGGATTGCGACCTACAGCGTCGGCTACGTGCGGGTGGCCGGATTCGAGGCCAGTTACTACGGCCGCCAGCGCCAGACCGAGAATAACCGGGGATTGACGGTCTATGGCGGTTCCGATCTGGTGCTGGTGCGCGGCGATTTCGATGCATTGCTGGCGCAGTGCGTGCCACATCACCTGCGCATGGTGCTGGGGCAGGCGCGCGCCTGGCATGCTGCGGCGATCGCGGCCTATCCGGGCATGTTTGCCTCGCGCTGCAACTACGATGTGGCTCGCGGCGTAGACGAACTTGGCAAGGCGCATTGCGGTGTGCTTGAACAATCCTGGCGCGTCGGCGGTGCCAGCGGGGCCGAGCTGGCTGGGCTGCTTGCGTTCCGTGACGACCCCTCGCTGCAGCGCGTGCATGCGTCGACCGTCGAGGTTTATGGCTGTGTCCCGGTGCTGCCCGAAGGCGCCAGGGTCTACTACGCCGGGGAGGACGAGCGTGTCGGGCGGCTGACCAAGTATGCCCACGTCGACGTCCGTATCGACACGCACTTCGCCACAATGATCGAGGAGGATCATGACGACCCGGGGCATGACCACCACGCGTGACGCATCGATCGACATCGAAGTCGATGGCATGCACATTGCCGGGACCATGGTCGCCCCTGCGCAGCGCCTGCCCGGGGTACTGTTCGTCCACGGCTGGGGCGGCAGTCAGGCACAGTTCCTTGCGCGCGCGCGTGCCATTGCGTCCCTCGGCTGCGTATGCCTGGCCTTCGACCTGCGCGGCCACGCGCTGACGAGCGAGCAACAAGATACCGTCACGCGTGACGCCAATCTGCGCGATGTCGTGGCTGCGTACGACGTACTGGCCCGACACCCGGAGGTCGACGCCAACGAGATTGCCGTCGTCGGCAGCAGCTACGGCGGCTACATGGCCGCCATCCTGAGCACGCTGCGGTACGTGCGCTGGATGGTACTGCGCGTTCCTGCCCTTTATCGGGACGAAGATTGGGAGCTGCCCAAGCGTGCGTTGCACAAGGGTCCGGATCTCGAACTGTATCGGCGGCGTGTGGTGCCGGTCGAAGAGAATCGCGCCCTGCGCGCTTGTGCGGCGTTCAAGGGCGACGTTCTGATCGTGGAGTCGGAGCAGGACATGGTGATTCCACATCCCGTCATCACGAGCTACGTGGAAGCCTGTTCGCAAGCGCGTTCATTGACCTATCGCGTGCTGGAGGGGGCCGACCACGGACTGTCGGACAAGGCGAGCCAGGATGCGTACACAGGACTGCTGCTGGGCTGGATGAACGAAATGGTGTTCGTGCCACGCAAGGAACGGCCGGTCGCCGAAGCGACGGAGCTGCGCTGAGACGTCGTGCAGAAAAAAAAGGCCGTGCGCGTGCACGGCCTTTGCGAACGTGCGACGTCGGCCTTACTGAGTCTTCTGACCCGACGACGACCCGCTGCTGTTGCTGGATGAACTGCCAGGCGCGCTGGTGTCGCTGCCGGCGCCCGGTGTCGCGCTCGAGGTGTCGGGCGCGGTTGCGCTGCCGCCGGCACTGCTCGAATCCGTGCCGCTCTTGTCCGTGCTGCTGCTTGCACTTCCGGCACTTCCGGCATCGCCGGAGGGCGTCGTGCCCGGTGCAGGCGTCGATCCGGCCGAGCTGCTCGACGACGGTGTTGATGTGGTGCCGGCGGATTCTCCGTCAGCGTCCTGACGGCCGCAGGCGGCCAATGCGCCCGCCGCGAGTAGCACTGCGAACAAAGCAGAGTATTTTTTCATGGCTTTTCCTCTTGATAGGGTTGTGGCGTGTGTTCTGCTCCGTTTGAGAAAGATGCGCGGCTTAAGTGCCGATTAAGGGCTTGATTAATGTTAAAGAACGGGACGCACAAGCAAGCCGGCACAATGGCAGCGGAATTGTCCCTTGCGAGAAAGTTGCATTGGGGCATAATTGCCGGCTAACAATTTCCGGCGCGCTTCATCCGCTTTTTTGCACGCCTGCATCCATTCCCGTGGCCCGATGTCGATGAACAGTTCTTCCCTGCGCCGGCAGCTGGTGTTGCCGTACGTGCTGCTCGTGATGTTCGTATCCGCTGCCATCGGATGGGTTTCCTATCGGGCGGGTGAAGAGTCGGTGAACAGCTTGGGCGAGCGGGTGGTGCTGGGTTTGCTCGACCGCATGGGCAATGCCATCGAGCGTCAGCTCGCGGGCGCCTTGACGGCGTTGAACGCCATGCAGCCGGATGGGCGGGAGCTGCCTCGGCTTCAGGCTTTTCCATCCGATCTCGCGCGCATCGAAAAACGCCTGTGGATCTCGACCGGGCTTTCCAGCGCACTGACCAACTACGTCTACTACGTATCGATGGACGGCGGGTTTCTGGGCGTGCGGCGCGTCAACAGTGATCTGGTGGAAGTGATGGTGCGCAGACAGGCCGATGGCGTGGCCACGGTCTACGCCGCCTCTGAAGGCGGGGACCGCACGCACATCTTGCGTACCGAGGCTGTGGACTCAGGCCGTGCGGCATGGTTTGCGAAAGTGGCTGGCGCGCACCGCCCGGTCTGGTCCAGCGTATTCCAGGATCTCGCCTCGGGCGAACCGACCATTTCCATGGCCAAGGGAGTGCCGGGGCGCGATGGCAAGCCTGTCGGCGTCGTTGCCACCGATGTCACGCTCAAGACCCTCACCGATTTCATGCGCGGCCTCACGGTGAGCGCGAACGGCGTAGCCTTTGTGGTCGACGACTCCGGCGGCATGATTGCGACCTCGGGCGCCGAGATGCCATTTCGGATGAGCGAACGAGGCCCGCAGCGACTGCGGGCAGACGAAATGCGCACGCCGGTGCTGCGCGAGGCCTATGCTCTGGTTGATCAATGGAAGCGTGACGGCATGCTGGAGGCCGGACAGCGACGCACCGCGCGCGTCGGCGCGCTCGAGATCGCGGCAGCGCGCATCGCCGATACCTATGGACTGGATTGGGTGACGGTGGTGGCCGTCCCGCGCTCGGACTTCATGGAGGGGGTCACTCGCAGCGTCCTGCAGGCAACTTTCATTGCGCTCGTGTGCGTGGTCATCGCACTTGTGCTGGGCCTGTCCGTGCTCAATCGCGTGTTGCGCGACATTGGCGTGCTTAGCGACGCGGCGCGGCGCGTGGGAGATGGGGAACCGCTGCCGAAGCTGGACATCAGTCGTCGCGATGAACTCGGGCTGCTGGCGCGTTCGTTCAGCGAAATGGAGCACAACCTGCGCATCGACAAGCTGACTGCGGTCTTCAACCGCGCCTCACTGACGGCGCAGATCGCAAGACTTCGGCATCAGCTGCAGCAGTCCCCGCACGAGCACACGGCCTTCGCATTGCTGTTCATCGACCTGGATCACTTCAAGAAGATCAACGACCAGTATGGCCACGAGGCAGGCGACCGCGTGCTGGTTGCCGTGGCCGCGCGCCTGAAGGAGTCGGTGCGTACCAGCGACGTCGTGGCGCGCTATGGCGGCGACGAGTTCGTCGTGCTGCTCAAGGGCGTGACCGACGTGCAGGACGTGCTGGCAACGCTGGAAAAGCTGCGCAGCGTCGTCGAGCAGCCGGTTTCGCTGGAGCAGGCTGAAGTCTCGGTCGGTGCTTCGGTCGGCTGGGCCGTGTTCCCCGAGGATGGCAAGGACGTGGACAAGCTGCTCAAGATCGCCGATGGACGCATGTATGCCACCAAGCGCAGCCGGCGGCTCTGAGCGTCCTGAAGCGGTGCCGCTATGACTTGCGGGGCAGCTCCTCGCTGAGCGCCTTCGCCAGGTCGGTCATGCGGGTCACCAGCTCCATCGGTACCGGGAGCACGATGGTGGAGGATCTCTCGCCGGCAATCGAGCTCAGTGTCTGCAGGTAGCGCAGCTGCATCGCGCCGGGCTGCACTGCCAGCACCTGGGCCGCCTGCTGCAGCTTTTCCGAAGCCTGCAGTTCACCCTCTGCAAGAATCACTTTCGCACGCCGCTCGCGTTCGGCCTCGGCCTGGCGGGCAATTGCACGTACCATCGATTCGTCCAGGTCCACATGCTTGATCTCGACGTTGATGACCTTGATGCCCCAATCATCGGTCTGGGCATCGAGTACCTGCTGGATGTCCAGGTTCAGGCGTTCGCGTTCTGCCAGCATGTCGTCGAGTTCATGCTTGCCGAGGATGGCGCGCAGCGTGGTCTGCGCCAGCTGGCTGGTCGCCTCGAAGTAGTTTTCGACCTGGATGATCGCCTTTTCCGGATCGACCACGCGGAAATAAAGTACCGCATTGACCTTAACGGAGACGTTATCGCGCGAGATCACGTCCTGGGTCGGCACGTCCAGCACCACGGTGCGCAGGTCGACGCGCACCATTTGCTGTAGCACAGGGATCACCAGGACGAGGCCTGGCCCCTTGACGTTCCAGAAGCGCCCGAGCTGGAACACCACGCCGCGCTCGTACTCACGCAATACCCGGATCGAGGCGCCGATCAGGAACAGGACGAGTAGCAGCAGGAAACCACCGAATCCGACTCCGAACATGTTCATTCTCCTTGTTGTGCGAGCGTTTCTACTTCCAGAACCAGTCCGTGCCGGGCCTGCACGCGGACCTTCTGCCCGACTGAGAGACGCGCCGGGCTGTTTGCCTTCCAGAGTTCCCCATTGACGCGTACCCACGCCTGGCCGGCGGAGCCGTCGACCACTTCCGCAGTGCGTCCTACAAGATCGTCATCCCCGGCCAGCAACGGTTGCTTGCGGGTGCGCACCACCACGCCGACGGTAAGCGCCAGCAGCACGGCGCTGGTCACGGCGATGCCTGCGATGAGTGAAATCGGGATGCCGAATCCGGGTACTTCTGTATCGATCAGAATGATCGCGCCGGTGATGAAGGCGATGATCCCGCCCAGGCCGAGCGCACCGAAACTGGGTGTGAAGGCTTCGGCCAGCATAAAGCCAAGGCCGAGCAGGATCAGTGTCAGTCCGGCATAGTTCACCGGCAGCAGCTGCAGCGCGTACAGCGCAAGCAGAAGGCAGATGCCGCCCAGTACACCCGGGATGGCGCCGCCCGGATTCATGAATTCGAGGATCAATCCGTAGACGCCGACCGTCATCAGTAGCAGGGCAATGCCCGGATCGGTAATCACCGAGAGGAAACGGGTGCGCCAGTCGGCATCGTACTCGACGATCGTCGCGTCCGTGGTCCGCAGCACGCGGCTGCCGTTCTCCATGCTCACCTTGCGTCCATCGAGCTTTCTGAGCAGGTCGGACACATCATTTGCGTTCAGGTCGACGACATTCAGGCGAACCGCGTCGGTGGCTGGAAGGCTGACCGCCTCGCGCACTGCGCGTTCGGCCCACTCGGCATTGCGCTCGCGCAGCTGGGCAAGGCCGCGGATGTAGGCCGCCGCATCATTGACCTGCTTGCGGGGCGAGGGCGTGGTGGTGGGCTTGCCCGCTGGTTCATCAGGTGACCGTGCCGAGTTGTCCGGTTTGCCATCCTGGCGGTCGTCCGCATCGTCAGGCGATGGTGCGCCGAGCTGAACGGGAGTGGCGGCGCCAAGGTTGGTCCCCGGCGCCATGGCCGCGATGTGACTGGCGTAGAGGATGTAGGTGCCGGCGCTGGCCGCGCGCGCACCTGACGGCGCGACAAAGGTCGCGACCGGCACTTTCGCGGCCAGGATGGCCTTGATGATGGTGCGCATGGACAGGTCGAGACCTCCGGGGGTGTCCATACGCAGCACGACGAGCTGCATGTCTTCGCGTTCGGCGCGCGCGATGCCGCGCACGATGTAATCGGCGCTCGCGGGGCCGATCGCACCTTCGACCGTCAGCACGGCCACCGGCGCGGGCGCGGCGCGTGCGTCGGCACACCACCACGGCACAAGCGCAAGTACCAGGAGGAGAAGGAAGAGCAAGGCGGGACGTGCACGTGTTTCGATGATGCCCTCCTGTCGTCAGGTTGACGGCTATCTCATGATAAGCCCGAAATTCCCGGACTCACTCGAGCCCGTCCGCCAGCCGAATGAGCGGCAGCGTAACGCCGCAGGCAAGCATGTCATGCATTTGATGAAAGATCTTTAAGACATCCCCGCAACATCTTGAAATAATTTGGCTTTTGATTGTGTTCTGGAAAGCATTTGCGAGAAGTAACAAGCTATTATTGATGCCATATCGCAACTTCCTCGCTTTCCTCGCGCATGTTCAAGAAAGTCCTGCTGGCGCTGCTGCTTTGCGCCTCCGCTTCTGCATTTGCCCTGCCGTTCAGTTCACGTCACGTGTTGGTCTACGAAGAGGAGAGCGGGCGCGTCTTGCTGGAAAAGAATGCCCATGAGGTCGTCTCCATTGCTTCGCTGACCAAGCTGATGACGGCCATGGTCGTGCTCGACGCCGGACTTGATCTGGACGAGGAAATCCGCATCGACGATGCCGACGTCGACCGCATCAAGTTCAGCTCCTCCCGGGTGCCGGTAGGCGCGATCTTTACCCGGCGCGAATTGCTGGAGCTGGCATTGATGTCTTCCGACAATCGGGCGGCCGCAGCGCTCGGACGTACCTTCCCGGGCGGTCATGCGGGCTTTCTCGCTGCCGTGCAGCGCAAGGCCCATGGCCTTGGAATGCTCGACACCTATATTGACGAGCCGACCGGTCTTTCCGCCAACAACCGTTCCAGCGCACATGATCTGCTGAAAATGGTGAGCGCCGCATCCGGGTATGCCGAGATCAATCGCATGTCGACCGGCACTGCCGAACAAAAGAACATCAACGGACGCCTGGTCGAGTATCGCAATACCAACCGTCTGGTCGGACGCGACGGCTGGGACATCCTGCGCTCCAAGACCGGCTTTACGCGTGAAGCCGGGCGTTGCCTGGTCATGCGATTCCAGTCGGCGGGTCGGCACGTGATCGTGGTTCTGCTCAATGCCAGCGAAACCGCAGCGCGCATGCTGGATGCGGAGAACGTGCAGCGCTACGTCAATGGCGAGGAATGGGTGGCGGCCCGCCCGGCACGCAAGCAGACCGCGAAAAGTGCATCACGCACACGTGCAAAGAAGAATGGCGTGGTGCGTGTCAATTCGAAATCGGGCAAGAAGAAAACAGCCGCCGGCAAGCGCAACGCCATGTAGCGGCGGCGGCAAGGCCCGCGGTGCCGGGATCTACTCCCGCACCACGATGACCGGTACCGACGCCTGCGCGATCACCTTCTGCGTCACGCTGCCGGCAAACAACTTGCTGACTCCCTTGCGACCATGCGTGCCCATCACAATCGCATCGCATCCGCGTTTCTGGGCTGCAGCGACGATTTCTTCGTTCGGATAGAGGCCATCCACGGCCAGAGTCTCGCAGGGCACGTTGGCTTTCTGAGCGGCATGGCTAACCTGCGCGAGGTGCTCTTCGGCCAGTGCCCGCGCACGCTCGTCGTAAGCCGCCGACCCGCCTGCAAACGGGCTTTCCGAGATCGGCGGAAAGGGGTAGGGCTCGATGACCGCCATGGCGATCATGCTTCCGCCGACCTGTTGCGCCAGCGTAACCGCCTGGGCCGCGGCGCGCATGCTGTGTTCCGAACCGTCGGTAGGGACTAGAAATTTCCTGAACATGGTTTTGCTCCTGATGATTGTCGCGATGGCGGCAGAGTGCTTGGCTGTATCCCTTGCAGCCTTGATCCAGCTCAAATCCAAGTGGCAATACCCTGCGCATCGGCCAGCCGCTCTTGCAGCTGTTTGCCACTTGCCTAGAATGACCCGAGGGTGCGTATTTTGCACCAGGGGGAGGCAGGCATGTTCTCTAAAGTGCTCGTGCCATCCGACGGATCGCCGCTGTCGGACAGGGCCGTTGACGCGGCCATCGACTTCGCGCGCCAGCTCGGGTGTGAGCTCGTCGGACTCTGTGTCGCCGAGCCCTATCCGTATGCCCCCATGAGCGCATCGGCCTTTGCCGAAGAGCGTGCGCAATACGAGTCCAGTGCGCGTGAACTCGCCGAGCAACGGGTCGGTCGAATTGCGTCTGCCGCCAAGGCGAGCGGAGTGCCCTGCACGACCGTGGTCGCGCAATCGTTTGCACCGTGGGACGAGATCATCAAAGTCGCACAGACGCATGGTTGCGATCTCATCTTCATGGCCTCGCACGGACGCAAGGGCGTGCGAGGCCTGCTCATCGGCAGCGAGACGCAAAAGGTGCTTGCCAATTCGAAGTTCCCGGTACTGGTGTACCGGCAGGAATGAAGACTGATGCGCAAGTCGGCAACGTGCCGGCATGTGCAGTACAAACCAGGAGAAGTTCATGAACACCCCCGGATGGACGGCCGACATGCGGCTCGGCTTGCCGCAGGTCGATGCCGGCCACCAAGCCTTGCTGAAACAGTTGCGCTGCCTGGAGCAGTCTCCGGACGGCCTGTTCGGCGCGGCTTTTCTCGCTTTGGTAGAGCACCTGGAGGCGGACTTCCGTGAAGAGGAAGCGATCATGGAAGAGATGGCGTATGTAGGACTGCGTGAGCATCGGGAGCAGCATGCACGCGTGCTTGCTGCCATGCGCCAGACGGCCGGGCGCGTGCTGCGGGGCGAATTGGCGTCCGGTCGGGAGGCAGCCGAGTTGCTGGGCGAGTGGTTCGTGGGCCATCTGGCCACGCACGATACGCTGTTTGCACTGACCCTTGAACTGAAGCACGCTGAGCGCGCCGTGCAGGAACCGCGGTGACCCCGGGATCGCTGAGGTGTCGCCATTGTGTCGGGGCAGCTGCCGTGTTCACGCTGCTGATCTGGCAAGCGGCCCCGCTTCATGCGGCAGGGGTCTACGTTGCCGGGCAGGGGTTCAGTCTGGAACAGGCTTTCGAGCAGGCTGCGCGCGAGAATGAAGGTACAGGACAGAGGTTCTGGATAGTTGCCTCTGGAGAAGCCGCACGCCAGGTGGCAGATGGGCAGGCGTCCGGTCTGCTGGAACGGATACGCAAGCGCGGCGGCATCGTTCAGGTCTGCGCACGAGATCTGCAGGGCATGGCGCCAACCACGCTGCCGCGTGGCGTTTCAGTGGTGCCCGTGCCCGCGAGCGCGGCTTCCGGCAGCGAGGCGACGGAGGCGGAGGATGCCGGCGAGGCGATGCCGCAGAGCGATTCCGGCTACCGACTGATATTGCGTGCTTGCGGCGCCTTGCAATGAGGTGACGGACGCGCTTCGGACGGCGATTGTCAGGCTTGCCGCACGGTGCCGCTTGCGCGCAGGCATTCCGTGCTTACACCTTCCCGAATCAGTTCTGCCATCCGGCGTGTTCCCGGTCCTGCCGCATCGGGATCGGCGACGATCAGGTAGAGGGGGGTGAAGCGTTCCCCGCCATCCTGCATCGGCAGCACCTTGAGCGCCCCTTCGCGTAATTCGTCGCGAATCTTTTCCTCCGCATACCAGGCAAATCCGTAGCCTTTTTTCATCGCTGCAATCGCGGTTGCGGCATTGCTGACCGTCCAGCGCTGGGTTGCATCCACCACCGGCGTGCGCGTATCCCGCCGACTGCCTGACTCTCGAATCACGATGTTGCGGTGACTGTTCAGGTCGCGCACCGTCAGTGTGCGATCCAGCTGATGCAACGGGTGCGCCGGGCTGGCCACCGGAATCAGCCGCGCCTGCATCAGCGGCTCGCCAAGGAATCCAGGCGGCACTGCGCCGGCAATGGCGAGATCGGCCTGGCCCGTGAGCAGGGCTTCAGAGGTACCGCTCAGTACCGATTCGATCAGCTCGATGCGTGTGTGCGGGCTTTCTTCGCCGAACCGCGCGAAGCAGTCCAGCAGCAACCAGGTTGGAAAAATGATCTCGGCCGCGATGCGTATTTCGGGTTCCCAGCCGGCGGATAAGCGGCGCGCCGCACGTTCGATGGCGCTTGAATCGGCCAGCAGCGCCTTGGCGCGGCGGTAGAGAAATTGTCCGGTTGGCGTCAGGATGGCCTTGCGCCCTTGTAATTCGAATGCCTTTAACCCCAGCTGTGCCTCGATTTTCTGCACGGCATAGGTTACCGAGGACTGGCTCTTGTGCAAGGCTTCGGCTGCCTGTGCGTACCCGCCCCGTTCGACCACCGTCACCAAGGTGCGCCATTGCTCCAGCGTGATGTACTGGGTATCCATTTATCTATTCAGTAGATTGATTTGACCGAAACATTCTACTTTTTTATCGATCCAATCAATAGTTTAATGAGGCCATCGAACAACTCAATCCAACTACGAGGCTTTCATGAAAACCCTGCTGCACATCAGTTCATCCATTTTTGCCGGTGCCGGTCAATCCAGCCAGCTTTCCGCCCAGTTCGTCGAAGCGTGGCGTGCGGCTCATTCCGAGGGTAGGGTCATCGTGCGCGATATCGGCAGCGAGGCTGTGCCGCATCTGGACGGAGCGCGTTTTGCTGCGTTGCTGTCCAAGCCCGAACAGCGCACGCCCGAGCAACAGCAGGTAGTCGACTACGCCGACGCACTGCTGGATGAAGTGCGGCGTGCCGACGTCATCGTGATCGGCCTGCCGATGTACAACTTCGGTATCCCGTCTTCGCTGAAGGCCTATTTCGATCATCTGGCGCGCGCCGGCGTCACCTTCCGCTACACCGAGAACGGGGCGGTCGGTCTGCTCCGCGGTAAGAAGGTCTACGTGTTCGCCGCGCGCGGTGGCGCTTATGCCGGCACGCCGGCCGACACCCAGACATCGTATGTGCGCGATTTTCTGTCGTTCATCGGCCTGGATGACATCGAGTTCGTCTATGCAGAGCGTCTGAATATGGGTGAAGATAACAAGCAGCAGGCATTGGCGGCCGCGCGTCAGCAGATCCGGGAATTGCTGCAGCCGCTGCGCGCTGCGGCCTGATACAGGAGCGACATCATGAGCAGCGCAACCATGACTAGGCGCGCCTTGCAGCGCGTGATCCCGAGCAGGGCGACCTCCGATGGCGCCGGCGTGAAGCTGCGACGCAGCCTCGGCCAGTCGCAGGCGGCGCGGCTCGACCCTTTCCTGATGCTTGACGAGTTTGGCACCGACAACCCCGGCGATTACATCGCCGGTTTTCCGCCGCACCCGCATCGCGGTTTTGAAACCGTGACCTACATGCTGGACGGGCACATGCGCCACGAGGATCATCTCGGCAACGTCGGCGATCTGAGCCCGGGCAGCGTGCAATGGATGACTGCCGGGCGCGGCATCATCCATTCCGAGATGCCGATGCAGGAGGAAGGACGCATGCGTGGCTTCCAGCTGTGGATCAACCTGCCGGCTGCAGAAAAAATGAAGCCGGCACATTACCGGGACATTCCACCGGAACGCATTCCCGTGGCGACCCTGCCGGGCGGCGTGCAGGTGAAGGTCATCGCGGGCAGCCTGGAAACCGAGAGCGGCAAGGTGGACGGGCCGGTACAGGGGCTGAGCACGCAGCCGATCTATTTCGATGTCTGGCTGGAGGCGGGTGCGCGCTTCGCATCCGACGTGCCCGAGTTGCACAGTGTTTTCCTCTATGCCTACGAGGGCAGGCTGGAGGTGGGCAGGGAAGCGCGTGTGCTGCAGCCCCGATCGGCGGGTATCCTGTCGCCTGGAACGCAGGTCGAAGTGAGGGCAGTGGACGGGCCTGCGCGCTTTCTGCTGCTGGCCGCGCGGCCGCTGGGTGAGCCGGTGGTGCAGTACGGTCCGTTCGTGATGAACAGCGTGGAAGAGATCCAGCAGGCGATCGCGGACTACCAGAACGGGCGACTGGTCGAGGCGGCCTGAACGGCGCGGGATTTGGAAGAACCGAAATGCGGGATGCTCGATCGGCGCCTGCATGAAAAAGGAGAACGGCAATGGCAGAACAGGCATTCGACCTGATCAACCCGCACGTCAAGAGTGTCGACGGTTTCACCGTGCGCCGCGCTCTGCCTTCCCATGCGCACAAGATGGTTGGTCCCTTTGTCTTCTTCGACCACATGGGGCCTGCCATGCTGGAACCCGGGACGGCGGGCCTGCAGGTGCGGCCGCATCCGCATATCGGTCTTGCCACGGTTACCTACCTGTTCGAAGGCGCCATTCTGCATCGCGATTCGCTCGGCAGCGTGCAGGAAATTCGCCCCGGTGACGTCAACTGGATGACGGCCGGTGCCGGTATCGTTCATTCCGAGCGCACGCCCGAGCACTTGCGCCAGCATGGGGGGGCCATGCACGGAATACAACTTTGGGCGGCGCTGCCACGCGAGCATGAAAGAACGGCACCCGGCTTCGAGCACCATCCGGCGGCAAGCCTGCCTGCGAAGGCAGGCGAAGGCTGGCAGTTGCGCCTGATCGTTGGCGCGGGCTTCGGCCTGCAGGCACCTGTGACCCACTTCTCGCCGCTGTTCTATGCGGCGCTCGAACTGCAGCCCGGCGGGGCGTTTACACTGGACGCCGAACATCCGCAGCGGGCCGTCTATGCGGTCGATGGGGCGGTTCTGCTGGATGGTGTCGTCGTGGGCGAAAAGTGCATGGCCGTGCTGCGCACCGGCCAAGCCACTACAATAGAGGCCCCGCCGACGGCTTCGGGCATCACGCGCGTGATGCTGCTGGGCGGCGCGCCGCTGGACGGCGACCGCTTCATCTGGTGGAACTTCGTGGCATCCAGTCGCGAAGCGATCGCGGAAGCAAGCCAGCGCTGGCGCGCGCAGGAGTTTGGGCGCGTGCCGGACGAGACCGAATGGATCCCGCTTCCGGAGCGCCCCAAGCCGCCGGAATCATTTAGCTAACAGGAATCACCCACAACATGAACACCTCCGGAGACCAAGCCGCAGCGCACGTCGGCTCCGAGAAGATCTTCGATCACGTCGCCACCTCTCGATTGCCGACCCGTCACGGCGAATTTCGGATTTACGTCTATCAGCCGATCGATGAGACGGTCGAGCATGTCGCGCTCGTCAAGGGCGAAATCTGCGGGCTGGAAAATGTGCTGGTCCGCGTGCATTCCGAATGCCTGACCGGAGACGTCCTCGGTTCCTTGCGCTGCGACTGCGGCGAGCAGCTCGACGCAGCGCTCGCGCGCATCGCCGCAGCCGGGCAGGGCGCCGTGCTCTACCTGCGGGGTCATGAAGGGCGCGGGATTGGCCTGGCCAACAAGATCCGGGCCTATCAGTTGCAGGACCAGGGCCGCGATACGGTCGAAGCCAATCTTGCGCTCGGACTGCCGGTGGATACGCGCGACTACCAGGTCGCCGCGCAGATCCTGAACGACCTCGGCGTGAAGTCGATCCGGCTGATGACGAACAACCCGAAGAAGATGGACAAGCTCGCCGAATATGGCGTCGTCATCGCCGACCGGGTTCCGATGATCACCCCGCACACGCCGTACAACCGCGACTATCTGCGTACCAAGCAGGAAAAGCTCGGGCATTTTCTCGATTTCGAGACGACGGATTTGTCCGCAGACTGATCTGTTGTTGGCGTACGGGTTGAAGGACCGACCGGGCCCCGGTCGGGTCAGTTCTTCAGATGGGCATGCTGAGCCCGGCACAGTGGTCGATCGCCAGGATCGGCTTGAGCTCCGCCACGCCCGACAACGAGATCGCGGCGGGCGAGAATGCACAGCAGCAGGATGGCGGCATCTGCGGCCGGCTGCATATTGGCGGCGCGCATGGCGTAGCACTTTTGCAGCACCAGCACCAGCACCAGCACCAGCACCAGCATGTCAAGTTTGCCAAACTGGCCTTGCGCAGCAGTGCAAGTATCCGACCCCGCATGGCAGGGCAACCGTTCATCACCGCTGCATGCAGCGGATCGAGCCGCTGCAGTTCCCGTACCCGCGGCGTCGTCTTGGAAATCAGCGCCCGCAGGCCGAGCGCCGCGAAGATATTCAGCCTGAGGTGCCAGCCTGTCTTGGGCCCGGCCAGCCAGTAGAAGAGGAAGTTCGCGGCAAGGAACAGCGAGTCGAATGCCGTTCCAGTCAGACGGTGCAGCAGGAAGTCAATGTTTATCGCCGCCGTTGATCAGGCGCGCCTCCCCACGCGGAGTGACGTCGGATGAAACCGGTGTCGGGCCGGTCGCGAGGGTCGCGATATCTTCAAAGGTGGAGAATCTTTGCAGCGGTGCGCCGGAAGTCGGCGGCATGAAGGGTGCGTGCTGCGCGAAAAGAGTGTCGTGCCGCGAAATGTGTTGCGTGCCGGTTGCGCGGGAGTGATTGACTGATCTCAAGTGCGGCGGGCGAAGCAGGCTGCCGACGCGAAAAGCGCATCCCGGCTAGAATCCCGGATTCATTTGCCGCACGACAATGCGATACATGTCCGCAGCTTCCGCAGGCTCCGATGCCATTCCGCCGCTGGCCGTACCGCTGCTCTCCGTAGCCGCCTTCGGCAGTGGCATTTCGCTGCGTGTGACCGACCCCTTGCTGCCCCACCTTGCGCGTGAGTTCGGGGTCTCGCTTGGATCGGCGGCACAGGTCATTACCGCCTTCGCCATTTCCTATGGCGTTGCACAGCTCCTGTTTGGGCCACTCGGAGACCGGTTCGGCAAATACCTATTGATTGCGCTGGCGTCATTTGCCTGCGCGGCGAGCGCCGTGCTGTGCGCGCTGGCGCCTGGCTTTTCCACGCTGGTCGTCGCGCGCACGGTCGCAGGCATTACTGCGGCGCCAATCATCCCGCTGGCCATGGCGTGGATAGGTGATGTCGTCCCCTATCAGGAACGGCAGGCGGTGATCGCGCGCTTCCTGATCGGGCAGGTGATGGGATTATCCAGCGGAGTGCTGGTGGGCGGGCTGGCGGCCGACCTTGACGATCGTCGTTTGCCATTTCTGCTGATTGCTGTCGTCTTCGTGGTTGTCGGTGTTGCGCTGTTGCGCATGAACCGGCGCTTGCCATCAAGCGCGCGAGCAACGCAACTGGCGTCCGGCAATGCCATCCGCACGATGTTGCGGGCCTTCGCCGAAATCCTGAGCCTGTCGTGGGCGCGTATCATCCTGCTTTCGGTTTTCCTTGAAGGCGCTTTCATCTACGGTGCCTTTGCCTTCATCGCCTCGCACGTGTACGTGCGCTTCGACATGTCGCTGACTGCGGCAGGCGCGCTGGTCATGCTGTTCGGTTTCGGAGGATTCGTGTTCGCGCTGACATCGGGCATTCTCGTGCGACGACTGGGCGAGCGGCGCCTGGTATTGACCGGCGGCACGCTGGTTGCGCTGTGTTATGCGGCGGTTGGCCTGGCGTCTGCCTGGCCTTGGGTGATGGTGGGCTGCTTTCTGGCGGGTATCGGCTTCTACATGATGCACACCACATTACAGATCAACGCGACCCAGATGGCGCCGGAGCGACGCGGCGCGGCAGTGTCGGCCTTCGCATCGTGCTTCTTTCTCGGGCAGTCAACCGGCGTGGCGCTGGCCGGGGTGCTGGTCAGCCTGTTCGATACGCGCGCCGTCATGCTGGCCGGGGCTGCAGGAGTATTTGCGGTCGGTTTGCGATTTGCCCAGCGGCTGCGTTCGCGTGAATAGCGCGTTCGGGCGGAGTCCGTTCATCCAGAAATCAGCATGGCCTTTTCGCCGGTCACTCTCCCGCTTGCGAGGGGAGGGGAGCGGCCCATGCAGGAATCCTGGCAGGGTTCAAACCATCTCCAGCGGCTGCGGTCCGCTCGGAGGCGGAAAGGCTTCATCGAGCAACTGCAGATCTTCCGGCCCGAGCATCAGATCGAGCGCGGCATGGTTTTCGCGCACGTGCGCGAGGCGGCCCGTCTTCGGTATCGCGATGACGTTATCGTGCCGCAGCACCCAGGCCAGCGCGATCTGGGCCGGGGTTGCCGCGCGGCGCCGGGCAATCTCTGCGAGAGCCTCGTTCCCGACCAGTTGCCCCTGTTCGATCGGCGAGTAGACCATCAGCGGCAACCGGTGTGCGCCGCACCAGGGCAGCAGGTCATGTTCGACCCCGCGGTGCATGAGGTTGTACAGGACCTGATTGGTTGCGACCGTCCCGCCGCTGTCCAGCGCAATCAGCTCCAGCATGTCGGCGACGTCGAAATTGCTCACTCCCCAGCGCTTGATCTTGCCGTCGCGTTTCAGGCGCAGAAAGCCTTCGAGGCTGTCTTCCAGTGGGATGCTGCCGCGCCAGTGCAGTAGATAGAGGTCGAGGCAGTCGGTGCCGAGCCGGCGCAGGCTGCGTTCGCAGGCCGCGATTGTTCCGATGCGGCTGGCGTTTTGCGGCAGTACTTTGCTGACCAGGAAAACGCGCTCGCGGCGACCGGCGATGGCCTCCCCGATCAGATTTTCGGAAGCTCCGTCGCCGTACATCTCGGCGGTATCGATCAGGCTCATGCCGAGTGCGATGCCCTCTTGAAGGGCAGCGATTTCCTCGCGGCGGCGGGCCGGATCGTCGCCCATCATCCAAGAGCCTTGTCCAAGTGCGGGCACGAGCGTGCCGTCAGGCAGTGTCACGAAACGCATACGACCTCTCTATTTCATTTCTTTCTCGCCGGGCTTCTTGCCCTGCGTCGAGTTGTGCTAGATGACTGCATTGATCTGGGCACCGAACAACAGCACCGATGCCGAAATGAAGAAGTAGAACAAGAGCGCGATGATGGCGCCGATGCTGCCGTACATGGCGTTGTAGTTGGCGAAGTTGGCAACGTAAAGCTTGAAGCCTAGAGAGGCCAGCAGCCAGATCAGCACGGCCAGCGCCGCGCCGGGGGTGATGAACCTGAAGCGCTGTTCGACGTTCGGTGCCACGTAGTAAATCATGGCCACCGCCAGCATCAGCAGCAGCACCGCTGCCGGCCAGCGCAGCCAGGTCCAGACGATCACGAAGATCTGGCCAAGCCCGACCTGATCGCTCAGCCATTGCATGACCTGCGGGCCGAGAACGAGGAAGGCTGTGGCGGCAATCATCATCACGGCCAGTCCGATGGTGTACAGGACGGACAGCGGATAGAGCTTCCACATCGGGCGGGTTTCGTCGACGTCGTAGGCTACGTTCATCGCATTCATCACCACACGTACCGCCGAGGACGCGCTCCAGAGTGCGATGACGACACCGAAAGACAGCAGGCCTCCCTGAGGCTGCTGCAAGCCCTCGATCACTTCATTGACCTGCTTCGTTGCTTGATCGGGCAGAATGATTGCGGCTCTCGCCTGCAGCCACTCGAAGAAGGATGTGAGATTGAGAAAGCCGAGCAGGGCGATCAGGAAGAGAATGAAGGGGAACAGCGAAAACAGGGTCTGGTAGGCCAGTGCGGAGGCATAGGTGGACATGTCGTCTTCGGAGAAGTCCGAGAGCGACTGCTTGAGCACCTGATACATGCTCATGCCGCGCAAGCCGTAGATCTGCATGAAGGCTCCTTTGCCTGTTGTCGAAACCTGTGCGTACGGGCGGCGGCGCGTCAGCCTTGCGGGTTCCTGCCCGTACGCGAACTCAATGCGCGAGCATGCGCTGTGCGAGACAGGCGCCCGCGAGGAGGGCATCTGCCGCGACCGGCATCGCACGGGTCGGGAAGACGCGCTCCGCGTTGCTCCTCATCTCTACGCACGGGGCGAGAGAGCGATGCGGGGCGTTTCCGTGCCGGGCCCGACCAGACGATCCAGCATGTGCCGTTGCGCCCGGGAGCAGGATCGTTTCCTCGGCCGCGATGTGGGGCATGACCTTGCGCACCGATTTTTCCTGCACCGTTTGATCCGATTGATCCAATCCCGGTGTGCGCCTGGCCGGACGGAGAATTTCCTCTTCCAATTCGGCAAGAATCTTCAGGGACCGGCAGGTGCTGCCGATCGTGGCCTTGGGCGACCGAGGCGTGTTGTCCGCGTTGTACCGGCGAACGATTGCCTGCGCGAAGGCGTGGTCGGGGAGCGGTGAAGACATCGTGCTCGCGAGCGATTTCATGCAGGAAGCCTCCTGTCTTTGTCAAAACGGCGCAGCGTCCGGGTCGCAGGTGTGCCGGCACGCTGTGCAGTCAAATTCCGTGGGCAGCCCGATGCCGGTGGGTGGCACCGCTCAACCGGGCCTGCCGGACTGCACCGCCGGCTCATGGTCGCCGTTCGTCCGCCGACGGGCGGATGGGTTCGGATGGCGTCGAAATGCGGTCCAGGCTGGCGTTCATGTCGGCACCGCTACGCGTGGCCAGATCGCCGACCGAGACCATGCCCCGCAGCTGCATGTTGCGGTCAAGAACCGGCATGCGCCGAATCTGTTCATCGCCCATTTGTTGCAGGACTTCACCCACGTGCTGGTCTTCGAAGCAATACGAGACGCCTTCGGTCATCACCTCCGCCACCCGCACCTCCGAGGGCGGGCGCCCCTCGGTGGTGGCTCGTACGGTGATGTCGCGGTCGCTGATGATGCCGACCAGGCGCCGGCCATCGCACACCGGCAGCGCGCCCACGTTCCATTCAGCCATCAGACGTGCGGCGTTCTGCAGGTTGTCATCGGGGCTGATCACGGCAAGGTCGTGCGTCATGACATCGGAAATTCTTTGCATGCTGCTCTCCTGTTCAGAACCGACGAGCTCGTCGCGCGCGCGAGCCAGCAGCGCGACGACCTCCTCGTCTGTTGTCTGGTTGAAATCAA
>JAEZHR010000082.1 GCA_023416415.1 Pseudomonadota bacterium | reverse complement strand
TTTCCCGAAGTCTGGCTGCGTGTCACGGGGCAGCCTGGCGTTGCGCTTGCGGCGCGCCTCGACGGTTACGCGCGCTATGCCGTGTCCGGTGTCAGCTATCCGGGCATCGTCGCCGAACTGGGCTCGGTAGCGGGCGTGCTGTATCTCGACGTGACGCCGGAGGCGCTGGCCCGGCTCGACCGCTTCGAAGGGAATGAATACCTGCGCAGGGAAGTTGTCGTGACTTGTGAAAATGACATTCAACTCGTGGCACAGGCCTATGTGTGGCGCGAGCGCGAGCGGCTCGCCGGCGAGGCGTGGAATCCGGATGTGTTCGACCTTCAAGCTTTCCTCTCTGCCTACTGCCAATGAAGCGGCGGCCGCCGAGGCACAGGGCACGGGGGAGGATATGAGGCCTGATACCGAAGCCTTTGCAGCTCAGGCTGTGCCGTGCGGGCAGGCCGGATGACAACACCGAGCCGGTATAATCGCCCCTTCCTCCATCCAGACGCAGCAAGCCTCCTTCCCCATGCTAGCTTCACAAAAACAACAGATCGCCGAGCTGTTCCGGGCGGCGCTCGCACCGGTCATCGCCGGTACCGAACTCAAACCCAACGTGGTGCTCGAGCGCCCGCGGGATCCGGCCCATGGCGACATCGCCTGCAACGTGGCTATGCAGATCGCCAAGCCGCTGAAGAAAAATCCGCGTGACGTCGCGCAGGCGCTCGTCGAAGCAGTGCTGGCCAATCCGGCCCGCAACGGCCTCGTCGAAAGCGCCGAAATCGCCGGTCCCGGCTTCATCAACCTGCGCGTGGCCGCAGCGGCCAAACAGGTCGTGGTCAAGACCGTGCTGGCAGAGGGCGCGCGCTTCGGGCGCGGCACGGCTGGCGCCGGCAAGAAGGTGATGGTCGAATTCGTCTCGGCCAACCCGACCGGGCCGTTGCATGTCGGTCACGGCCGTCAGGGCGCGCTCGGCGACGCGCTGTCGGCCTTGCTGGAAGCGCAAGGCTGGGAAGTCACGCGCGAGTTCTACTACAACGATGCCGGCGCCCAGATCGGCAACCTCGCGTACTCGGTCCAGGCGCGCGCGCGTGGCCTGAAGCCGGGCGACGCCCACTGGCCGGAGTCGGCCTACAACGGCGATTACATCGCCGACATCGCGGCCGATTTTCTGGCAAAGAAGACCGTCGCTGCCAGTGACGGCGCGCCAGTCACCGCCAGCGGCGACCCGAACGACCTTGAATCGATCCGCATGTTCGCCGTGGCCTATCTGCGCCGCGAGCAGGATCTCGACCTGCAGGCCTTCGGTGTCAAGTTCGACAACTACTATCTCGAATCCTCGCTTTATCACGACGGCAAGGTCGAGGCGGCGGTGGACGCGCTGGTCAAGGCCGGCAAGACCTACGAACTCGATGGCGCGTTGTGGCTGAAGACCACCGACTACGGCGACGACAAGGACCGCGTGATGAAAAAGTCCGACGGCTCCTATACCTACTTCGTGCCGGATGTGGCCTATCACATCACCAAGTGGCAGCGCGGCTACCAGAAGGCGATCAACGTACAGGGCAGCGACCACCACGGCACCATCGCGCGCGTGCGCGCCGGCCTGCAGGCCGGCGTCGGCATCCCCGAAGGCTATCCCGACTACGTGCTGCACAAGATGGTCACGGTGATGAAGAACGGCGAAGAGGTGAAGATCTCCAAGCGCGCGGGCTCCTATGTCACGCTGCGCGACCTGATCGAATGGTCGGCCGGCGATGCCGCCAGCGAACAGGGCGAGCGCGACCTGACGCGCGGACGCGACGCGGTGCGTTTCTTCCTCATCTCGCGCAAGGCCGATACCGAATTCACTTTCGACGTCGATCTCGCGCTGTCACAGTCGGACGAAAACCCGGTGTACTACGTGCAGTACGCGCATGCGCGCATCTGCTCTGTGTTCGGGCAGTGGAACGGCAATGAATCGGTGCTCGATGGCGTCGATCTCTCGCCGCTCGACTCGCCACGCGAAGCGGCGCTGCTGGCACGTCTGGCCGAGTATCCCGAGATGCTGCAAAAGGCGCTCGACGAACTCGGGCCGCATCAGGTAGCGTTCTACCTGCGCGATCTGGCCGGTGAACTGCACAGCTACTACAACGCCGAGCGGGTGCTGGTCGACGACGAGGCGCTCAAGCTGGCGCGGCTGGCGCTGCTGGCGGCTACCCGCCAGGTGCTGCGCAACGGACTGACCCTGATCGGGGTTTCGGCGCCGGCACGCATGTAGGCCGATGTACGGCCATGTATCAGACGCAAACAAGAGGTAAGGCATGAAGCACAACAGGCAGCGCGGCGGTACGCTGCTCGGAATCGTGATCGGACTGGTGCTCGGCATCGGCATCGCGCTGGCGGTGGCTGTGATGATCACCAAGACGCCGATTCCGTTCATTGACAAGACGGGGCGCCAGCAGGCCGCCGATCCGGCACCGGGCAAGGTGGCCGATCCGAACCGGCCGCTGTACGGCAAGCGCGTCACGCCGCCGGCCGAGCTGGCGCCGCCGGCCAACACGGCAGCGCCGCAGCCGGCAGCGCCGCCTGACGTGCGCATCTCGCCACCGACGTCGGAAAGCCCCGACAGGGAGGCGCCAGGCACGGAAACGCCAGGCGGTCCGGCGCCCATCGTCGAGAAGTCGATTTCGGCGACGGCGACAGTGCCGGCGGGAGAGGAAAACTGGGATTACTATCTGCAGGCGGGTGCCTTCAGCAAGCTGGACGACGCGGAAAGCATGCGCGCCAAGCTGGCCCTGCTGGGCGTGGAAGCGCGCATCACCGAACGTCAGGCCGATACCGGACTGCTGTTTCGCGTGCGCGCCGGGCCATACGCGCAGCAGGACGCGATGAACCGGGTCCGGACCAAGCTGTCTGACAACGGCATCGACGCGGCGGTCGTGCGCATCTCCCGCTAGGTCTTCGCGTCAATGCTGGCGGCCAGCGCCATAAGCGCATTGTTTCGCAGTCTCGCAACCCGGACCCCAAGGTCCACCGATTATCAAGTCAGCAAAGGAAGCTCCATGCATTCACTTCTTGTTCGAATGTTTGCCGCCATCACCATCGGTCTGCTCGCCGCCGGAGCCTCCGCTTCGCCGGACAATCCGCAGGCCGGTCTCGATTACCGCGTCCTGAACACGCCCCAACCCACCAGCTCCGGCGACAAGGTGGAAGTCACCGAGTTCTTCTGGTACTCCTGCCCCCACTGCAACTCGCTCGAACCCGTGCTCAACGACTGGGTTGCCAAGCAAGGCGATCGCATTGTTTTCAAGCGCGTGCCGGTGGCCTTCCGCGAATCGATGGTGCCGCAGACGCAACTGTATTACGCGCTCGAAGCCATGGGCCTGCTCGACACTCTGCATGCGAAGGTGTTCCAGGCCATCCATGTGCAGCGCAACCGCCTGGATACGCGGGAAGCCATTGCCGACTGGATCGCAAAGCAAGGCGTGGACAAGCAGAAGTTCCTCGCTGCCTACGATTCCTTCGGCGTGCGCAGCAAGACCACCCAGGCGGCACGCATGCGCGACGCCTACCAGGTCGACGGCGTGCCGATGGTGGCCATTGACGGGCGCTACCTGACATCGCCGGCGATCGTCGCCCAGAGCGTGGGCAATCGTCCGGACCCGGTGCTGCATGCTGCAACGCTCAAGGTGATGGAGCACCTGATCGGCCAGACGGAGAAAAGCCGGGGCGGCACGCCGTCCAAGACGGCAAAGTAATTCCGCAGGTCTTCGGCGGGCCCGCCACTCGAAAGGGGGCGGGCCCGTTTTTCGTCTTCTTTCACGGGGCCGCATCCGCACGCGCTACCATTTCGCCATGTCCGTCCCCATTTTCCATCTGTCATGAAACGAGTCTTCATCACCGGCGCCTCCAGTGGCATCGGCGCCGCACTGGCACGTCGCTATGCCGAACAGGGCGCCTTGCTCGGCCTGGTCGCGCGGCGCGGCAAGCGCCTGGAGCAGCTGGTGTCCATGCTGCCGCAGACCGGCCCCAATGCGCAGCGTCACCGCATTTATGCGCTTGACGTGACCGATCATGCTGCACTGACGGCCGCAGCCCAGGATTTCATCGCCTATGCCGGCGCGGCAGATGTTGTGATTGCCAATGCCGGCATCTCGCATGGCACGCTTACCGAGTGCGCCGAAGACCAGCCGGTGTTCGAGCGCATTCTGGCGACCAACCTCAATGCCACGGTTGCCACCTTCGCTCCGTTCATCCCGAGCATGAAGCTGCAGGCCGCGGCCGGCAGCACGCAATGCCGGCTGGTAGGCATCGGCAGCGTGGCGGGCATACGCGGTCTGCCCGGTGCCGGCGCCTACAGTGCGTCGAAGGCCGCCGTGCTCAGCTACTGCGAATCGCTGCGTGTGGAACTGCGCGCGACGGGCATCAAGGTGGTGACGATCGCGCCGGGTTACATCGACACGCCCATGACCAAGCGCAATAGCTATCCGATGCCTTTCCTGATGCCGGTTGAGAAATTCGCCGCGCGGGCCGTTGCGGCCATCGATGCCGGGGTCAGCTACCGCGTGATTCCCTGGCAGATGGGCATCGTCGCGAAACTGCTGCGGCTGATGCCGAACGCGCTGTACGACCTTGCCTTCGCACGCGCCCCGCAGAAGGCGCGCAAGAGCGGGGAACCGGGATGAAGCTGGTTGATGCGCTCGGGCGCGAACATGTGCCGGTCGCGGCCGGTGCGCCCGTGCGCATCGTCAGTCTGGTGCCATCGATCACTGAACTGCTGTGTGAACTCGGGCTTGCTCCGGTACTGGCAGGGCGGACCGGGTTCTGCATCCATCCGAGCGAGATCGTGAAAGCGATTTCCAAGGTGGGCGGCACGAAGAGCGTCAACATCGAGCGCATCCGGCAGCTCGCGCCGACTCACCTCGTGGTCAATATCGACGAGAACGAAAAACCGACGGTCGACGTTCTGGCCGAATTCGTTCCGCACGTGATCGTCACGCATCCGAACGCGCCGCGCGACTGCCTCGATCTGTACCGGCTGCTGGGTGGCATCTTCGGCGTCATGCCCGCCGCGCGGACGCTGGAGGCACGTTTCGAGGCCGAGTACGCCGCCTTGCGTGCGATGCCGCCGGGCGCGCCGCGTACCGTGCTGTACTGCATCTGGAAGGATCCGTGGATGACCGTCGCACGCGACACCTACATCGCGCGCATGCTGGCCGAGATTGGATGGACATGCTGTGAGGTGCCGGGCAATGCGCAACGCTATCCGGTCTTCGAATGGGATCAGGTGATCGGTACGATCGATGGTGTGCTGCTGTCGAGCGAGCCCTATCGCTTCGGTGAGGCCGACGTGCAGGCGCTGCAGCGCGAAATCGGGAAGCCGGTGTGGCTCGTTGATGGGGAGATGATGTCGTGGTACGGCAGTCGGGCAATCGCCGGTTTGCGTTATCTGCGGGCGCTGCGCGAAATGTGCGAAGCAGGAGAGGGATTCAGGCCTTGACTTCCGACGCGCTGCTGCGGTTCAGCCGGACCAGCATGCGGATGAATTCGCGCGCCAGTGCCTGATGATGCTCGTCGAGGCGCTGCAGGTCGTTCATCAGTTTCACATCGGTGGAAGGAAAGCGTATTTGTGCCTGAGGCGGCGTGATGCTTGCCTGCCCGTCCGCACCGCCGAAGCGCAGCCATTCGGCTGGAACCCCGAGCCAGTTGGCGAGCGTGCGCAGCTTTTCCTGGGTCGGAATGGCTTCGCCGACAAGCCACTTGCGCGCCGCATGCACGGTGATCGGGCGACCGTCGAACCGGATGTTGAATTCGCGCGCGAGCTGGGTCGGGCTATCGGAAGAATAGTCGGCGTTGCGCAGCGCGAGCTGCAAACGTTCGCTGAAGCCTTCTCGTTCGATGGATGAATTCATGAGCGGCTCTTTCCATGACGTTGATCGATCTTCAGTCACTCCACAGTACATCATCGATGACCGAAAACAAAAGGAATAACTGACAATAAGTTGTCAAATTATCCTTGTTTTTTCGGCAATAGGGAATTGTTGCAAGAAAAAAATTGCAACATTCCTATGCTCGCTTGCGCCGGCATTTCCCCGGTGCAGCGTCGATCCGTCAGGCCGCGGTGCGAAAACGCAGGATGCCGTCCTCTCCTTCCTCCCGCTGCAGTAGGCCGTCGTGCCACAGCTTATGCAGGTGGGCCAGCGCCTCGCCCATGGCGAAAGTCATCTGGTGGGCGTCCAGCGGGCGGCGGAACATGACGGGCACGATGTCCGCCGCGCTGTGCGGCGTGCGGCAGGCCTGCAGGACTTCGTCCAGACGTTCGGCGTGGTGAGTACGCAACTGTTCGATGCGTGTGTGCATGCCACGGAAGGGCTTGCCGTGCGAAGGCAGCACCAGCGTATCGGCCGGCAGCGGCAGGAAGGATTCCAGCGAATCAAGGTAGAGCTGCACCGGGTTGGATTCGGGCTCGATCGCAAACACCGACACATTGGTGGAGATGCGCGGCAGCAACATGTCGCCGGAGATCAGGAGACCGAGTTCGGCGCAGTGCAGGGAAACGTGCTCAGGTGAATGGCCGAAGCCCGTGATCACCTGCCAGCCGCGTCCGCCGATGCTGACCTCCATGCCGTCCTGCAGGCGGCGGTAAGCTTCGGGCACGGATGGCACCATGTCCGGGTAGTAGCTGCGGCGGCCCTGCAGCCGTTCGATCAGCGCCGGATCGACAGCGCCATGGCGCTTGAAATGCGGCACGGCGGCCGAGCCGTCGCTGCCCGGCAGCGAAGCCGACATCATGCGCGCGAAACCATACTCGCCGGTGCTCATCCAGAGCGGCACTTGCCAGCGTCGGCACAGCCAGTCGGCCAGGCCGACGTGGTCCGGATGGCAATGCGTGACCAGCACGCGCTTGATCGGCAACCCCTGCAGACCGTTCTCGAACACACCCTCCCAGGCCGCGCGCGTGGCATCGGTGGCAATGCCGCAATCGATCACGGTCCAGCCATCGCCCTGCGCGTCGGCATCGCGCAGCAGCCACAGGTTGACGTGGTCCAGCGCGAACGGCAGCGGCATGCGCAGCCAGAACACGCCCGGGGCCACCTCATGCGGCTGCCCCGATGCCGGAAGCAGCTCGCCAAAGGGATAATCAAGTTGCAGTTCAAGCGGGTTCATCGGGAATGTCGCCTCAAGGAAGTGCGGCGCACGTGCAAAAAACCGCAGCATGGGCCTAGAATACGGTTTCCGTTTACGTTAACGTAAACGGAATTCATCTCGTCGATTCTAAACGTATTCCGGAACCCGCGTCCGACCACCATGCCGACCTACACCATCACCGAACTGGCGCGAGAATTCGACATCACTCCGCGCGCGATCCGCTTCTACGAGGATCAGGGCCTCCTGACACCGAAGCGTGAAGGCGCAGGCGGGCGCACGCGCGTCTACAGCGCGCGCGAGCGCACCCGGCTGAAGCTGACGCTGCGTGGCAAGCGCCTTGGACTTTCGCTTTCGGAAATCAAGGATCTGGTCGACATGTACGAGTCGCCCATGGATACCGAGGCGCAACTGACGCGCTTTCTCGCCGTGCTGGCGCGTCACCGGGAAACGCTGGAGCGCCAGCGCGAGGACATCGATGTCACCCTGGCCGAGATTTCGGCGCACGAGGAAGAATGCAAGCGCCTGCTGGAGTCGGGGCGTCCGGCGAAGGCCGAAAAGAAGTCCGCCGCACGCCGTCTCAAGAACGCCGCCTGACCCGACCCGATGGTATTTCTACCGTATTGATCCCGCGCAAACTTGAGTTACGTTTACGTAAACGTAAATTCGAAGCACAATGACCGGATCATCCGGTCGCCCTGGATACCCACAACCTACAACCATAAAGAGAGGACGACATGCTTCATCTTCCCGGCTTGACCTTTGATCATGGCGAGGACATCGCCGCGCTGCGTGAAACCGTGCAGCAGTTCGCGCAGGCGGAGATCGCGCCGCGCGCCGCCGAGATCGACCGCAGCGACCAGTTTCCGATGGACCTGTGGCGGAAGATGGGCGACCTCGGCCTGCTCGGTGTCACCGTCGGCGAGGAATATGGCGGTACCGACATGGGCTACCTTGCGCACATGATCGCGATGGAGGAAATCTCGCGCGCTTCGGCCTCGGTCGGCCTGTCCTACGGCGCGCATTCGAATCTCTGCGTGAACCAGATCAAGCGCAACGGCACCGAGGAGCAGAAACGCAAGTACCTGCCCAAGCTGGTTTCCAGCGAGTACGTTGGCGCCCTCGCGATGTCCGAACCGAATGCCGGCTCCGATGTGGTCAGCATGCGCCTGCGCGCCGATTTCAAGGGCGACCGCTGGGTGCTCAACGGCACCAAGATGTGGATCACCAACGGCCCGGACGCGGACGTGCTGGTCGTCTATGCCAAGAACGACCTCGAAGCCGGACCGCGCGGCATCACGGCCTTTCTGATCGAGAAGGGTTTCAAGGGCTTCTCGGTGGCGCAGAAGCTGGACAAGCTGGGCATGCGCGGCTCGCATACGGGCGAACTGGTGTTCCAGGATTGCGAAGTGCCGGCCGAAAACGTGCTCGGGGGCCTGGGCAAGGGCGTCAACGTGCTGATGTCCGGTCTCGACTTCGAGCGCACTGTGCTTTCCGGTGGTCCGCTGGGCATCATGCAGGCCTGCATGGACGTGGTCGTGCCCTACGTGCACGAGCGCAAGCAGTTCGGCCAGCCGATCGGCGAATTCCAGCTGATGCAGGGCAAACTGGCCGACATGTACTCGACCATGATGGCATGCATGGCGTATGTGTACGCGGTCGGCCAGGCCTGTGACCGTGCTACGGTGCCGGAGCAGGTGCGTGCGCTGCGCAAGGACGCCGCCGGTGCCATTCTGTACTCGGCCGAGAAGGCGACCTGGATGGCCGGCGAGGCGATCCAGACGCTTGGCGGCAACGGCTACATCAACGAGAACCCGACCGGACGTCTGTGGCGCGATGCCAAGTTGTATGAAATCGGCGCGGGCACGAGCGAGATCCGGCGCATGCTGATCGGGCGCGAACTGTTTGCGGAAACGAAGTAAGCGGGGCGGAGGCATCCCCGGGCATTTCCCGCGGACTCCGTCGTGTGCGGTGGACGGTATCCAGGGGGCCTTGCAATATGAATCCGGACGACAAGGGGCGCATGAATTTTCGCGCGGGTGTCACCCGCCTGCGCCGGAACGACCGGTATGCGCGAGAGGTGCAGAAGGTGCAGATGCATTCCCCCAATCCCCGCTACCGCGAAGTCATTGAAAGCGCCTTTCGCCAGGCCAACTTCCTGGTCGATCTCGGCATCCGATTCGTCGACTGCGGCCCGGGTTGGTGCGAGTCCGTGCTGGAACTGGCGCCGCGCCACTGCCAGCATCACGGCTTCGTGCATGCTGGCGTGCAGGCGACGATTGCCGACCATACCGCCGGCGCTGCTGCAATGAGCGTCACGCCGGAAAGCGGGATCATCCTGACGTCGGAGTTCAAGATTCATCTGCTGCGCCCCGGGAAAGGCGACCGCCTGGCGTGCCGCGCCCAGGTGCTCAAGCCGGGACGCATGTTCCACGTGGTCGAATCCGAGGTATACGCCCACGAGGGCGAGCGGCGCACCCTGGTCAGCAAGCTCACCGCCACCATGGCCGTGGTGGCGCAAGGCCGGGAATGAGCCCGGCCCGAACGATTTGACTACACTGGAGTTTTAGAAAAGCCGGCCCAGACGATGCGCGAAGCCTTTCCCAAGCTGCTTTCTTCCCAGATCGCGTTCGACATCGCACGCACGATCCTGGACGGCTTCAACAAGCACTACAGCCTGTTTCGCGCCGCCAGCCAGGACGCGCGCCGCCATTTCGAAGCGCGCGACTGGAAGACCGCGCAAGCCAAGGCGCGCGAGCGCATCGCCTTCTACGACAAGCGCGTGCAGGAATGCGTGCAGACGCTGGAAGACGAGTACGAGGAAGCGGACCTGACCGACGAGGTGTGGCGCGAGGTCAAGCTGCACTACATCGGACTGCTGCTGGGGCACAAGCAACCCGAGCTGGCGGAAACCTTCTTCAACTCGGTGTGTTGCAACATCCTGCACCGCACCTATTTCCGCAACGACTTCATCTTCGTCTGGCCGGCGATCGCCACCGACTACCTCGAGCCTGACGAGGAGCGTCCGACCTACCGCGTCTATTACCCAGCGCAGGACGGCCTGCACTACACGCTCAAGCGCATCGTCACCAACTTCCAGCTGCAGGCCGGGTTCGCCGATCTCGACCGCGACATTGCCCGCGTCGAGACGCGCATGCGGGCCCTGTTCGGCTCCGAGCTGCTGGAGCCCAACCACCAGATCCAGGTACTGTCGACGCTGTTCTATCGCAACAAGGGTGCCTATATCGTCGGCAAGGGCATCAACGGCAACCGCGTCTATCCGTTCGTGGTGCCCATCCTGTACAACCGCCGCAATCAGCTGGTGCTCGACACCATGCTGTGCGACCCGACGCTGATCACGGTGCTGTTCTCCTTCACGCGCGCCTATTTCATGGTCGACATGGAAGTGCCGTCGGCCTACGTGCGCTTCCTGCGCACGCTGATGCCGTACAAGCCCAAGAGCGAGATTTACACCATTCTCGGCCTGCAGAAGCAGGGCAAGGCGGATTTCTACCGCGATTTCCTGCATCACCTGCGCTACTCGTCCGACAGCTTCGAGGCCGCGCCCGGAATCCGCGGACTGGTGATGGTGGTGTTCGCGTTGCCGTCCTTCCCCTGGGTGTTCAAGGTCATCAAGGACTACATTCCCGCACCGAAGGAAACCACGCGCGCCCAGGTCAAGGAGAAGTACCTGCTGGTGAAGTACCACGACCGCGTCGGCCGCATGGCCGACACCCTCGAATACTCGAGCGTGGCCTTCCCGCGCGCGCGCTTCGACGATGCGCTGCTGGCCGAACTCAAGCAGGTCGCGCCATCCGTCGTGGAAGAAGAAGGCGACGAAGTCATCATCCGGCATCTGTACATCGAACGCCGCATGGTGCCGCTCAACATCTGGCTGAGCGAGGCCGACAGGCGCCGCGATCTTGCCGCCCTCGAACATGGCGTCATCGAGTACGGCAATGCCATCCGCGATCTGGTCGCGGCAAACATCTTCCCCGGCGACATGCTGTACAAGAACTTCGGCGTGACCCGCAGCGGACGTGTCGTGTTCTACGACTACGACGAGATCGAGTACATCACCGATTGCAATTTCCGCACGATACCCGCGGCGCGCAACGAAGAAGATGAAATGGCCGCAGAACCCTGGTATTCGGTCGCGCAGAACGACGTCTTTCCGGAGCAGTTCGGCACTTTCCTGCTCGGCAATCCGGAAGTGCGCAAGGTCTTCATGAAGCATCACGCCGAGCTTCTGACGCCCGAGTGGTGGCAGCAGGCGCGGCAACGGATTCTCGACGGCGAGGTCGCCGACGTGTTTCCGTATCCGCAGGAAATCCGTTTCAGCTACAAACCCCCAACCCCGGCGGCCCAGGCCGCCTGAACACTCCTTGGAGAAAAAAATGAACGATCCGATTGTCATTGTCGGCGCTGCCCGTACCCCGATGGGCGCCTTTCAGGGCGACTTTTCCTCGCTGTCCGCCTCGGATCTCGGCGCGGTCGCGATTCGCGCCGCCGTCGAGCGCGCAAACCTCGAGCCCAATCTGGTCAATGAAGTCCTGTTCGGCAACTGCCTGATGGCCGGGCAGGGCCAGGCCCCGGCACGCCAGGCCGCCATCAAGGCCGGCATTCCGGTCTCGGCTGGCGCAGTCACGCTGTCCAAGATGTGCGGCTCGGCGATGAAGACCACCATGATCGGCTATGACTCCCTGCTCGCCGGCAGCAACGAAGTCGTGGTCGCCGGCGGCATGGAATCGATGACCAACGCGCCCTACCTGATTCCGAAGGCACGCGGCGGCTACCGTCTCGGCCACGGCATGATGTACGACCACATGATGCTCGATGGCCTGGAAGACGCCTACGAGCGCGGCCGTTCGATGGGCACCTTCGGCGAGGAATGCGCGGCCAAGTATGCGTTCACGCGCGAAGCGCAGGATGCGTTCGCCATCGAATCGGTCAAGCGCGCGCAGGCCGCGACCAACGACGGCTCCTTCCAATGGGAAATTGCTCCGGTGACCGTCTCCGGCCGTGGCGGCGACATCGTCATCGACAAGGACGAAGGCCCGCTCAAGGCGAAGCTCGACAAGATTCCGTCCCTGAAGCCGGCGTTCAAGAAGGACGGCACGATTACCGCCGCTTCCTCGTCCTCGATCAACGACGGCGCCGCCGCGCTGGTGCTGATGCGCGAATCGACCGCGAAGAAGCTCGGCTGCACGCCGATCGCCCGCATCCTCGGCCATGCCACGCATGCGCAGGAGCCGAACTGGTTCACGACCGCCCCGGTCGGCGCGATCGACAAGCTGTACAAGAAGCTGAACCTGAGCACCAGGGACGTCGACCTGTTCGAGATCAACGAAGCCTTCGCCGTGGTGCCGATGGCGGCCATGCACGACCACGGCATCGCGCACGACAAGCTCAACATCCATGGCGGCGCCTGTGCCCTCGGTCATCCGATCGGCGCCTCCGGTGCCCGCATCATCGTGACCCTGCTTGGTGCGCTGAAGAAGACCGGCGGCAGGATCGGCGTTGCCTCGCTGTGCATTGGCGGCGGCGAAGGAACGGCGATGGCGATCGAGATGGTGTAACGGCCGCGCCGCGTCTGTCCGGTTCATTCCCCTCATGAGGGAGTGAACCGGACATCGGATGCGCGGAAACCAGGTCCTTGCTCGAATCACTCTCGAAACCTTTTCGAATCTTTCTCGAAGCAATCACACCATGCCTACTGCCCTCATCATCGGCGCCTCCCGCGGCCTCGGCCGCGAGTTCACGCGCCAGTTGCTCGTTTCCGGCTGGAAGGTCTACGCCACAGCCCGTGACGACGCCTCCATCGACGCTCTGGCCGACGAAGGCGCCGAAGCCCTGCGCGTGGACGTCACCAGTGCCGATTCGCTCGCCGGCCTCGCCTGGCAGCTCGACGGAGAGAAGCTGGATCTCGCGGTCTACGTCGCCGGCGTGTTCGGTCCGCGCGATGACGCCAGGTCGCCGCCGACACACGAGGACTTCGACAACGTCATGCACACCAACGTACTCGGTGCGATGCAGGCCATTTCCAGCATCGCACCGATGGTGGAAGCTGCAAGTGGGACCTTCGGTTTCGTCAGCAGCGGCATGGGCAGCATCGGTGAAACCGACCGCAGCTACGGCTGGCTGTATCGGGCCTCGAAGGCGGCCCTGAACATGGCGATCAAGGCCGCCGCGCTGGATTACCCGCAGGCGACTTTCATCGCGCTCTCGCCGGGGTGGGTCAAGACTGACATGGGCGGCCAGAGCGCGCCGCTCGAAGCGCCGGAAAGCGTGCGCGGCATGCTGCAGGTGCTGGAGCACGCCACGCGTGCGGACAGCGGAACCTTCAAGCACTACAGTGGGCGCGAGCTGCCCTGGTAAAAGCGGAAAGAAAATGGTCCTGTCAGAACAACACGAAATGATCCGCGACGCCGTGCGCGCCTTTGCGCAGGAACGTCTGGCGCCGCAAGCCGCACGCTGGGACAAGGAGCACCACTTCCCGAAGGAGGAGCTGAAGGGCCTGGCCGAGCTCGGCGCATTCGGCGTGGCCGTGCCCGAGGAATACGGCGGTGCCGGTCTCGATTACACGTCTCTCGCGCTGGTGCTGGAGGAAATCGCGGCCGGCGACGGCGGCACCTCGACCATCATTTCGGTCAACAACTGTCCGGTGTGCAGCATCGCGATGACGGTTGCAAACGCCGAACAGAAAGAGCGCTTCCTCAAGCCGCTGGCACGCGGCGACATGCTGGGAGCCTTCTGCCTGACCGAGCCGCACGTGGGCAGCGACGCCTCGGCCTTGCGCACGACCGCAGTGCGCGAGGGCGATGAATACGTGCTCAACGGCGTCAAGCAGTTCATCACCAGCGGCAAGACAGCCGATGTGGCGATCGTCATGGCCGTGACCGACCGCGAAGCCGGCAAGCGCGGCATCAGCGCCTTCTGGGTGCCGACCCGTACTCCCGGCTACATCGTCGCGCGGCTGGAAGAGAAGATGGGCCAGCATTCCTCGGACACCGCACAGATCCTGTTCGAGAACTGCCGCATTCCGGTGGAAAACCGGATCGGCGAGGAAGGTCAGGGTTACAAGATCGCGCTGTCGGGCCTTGAAGGCGGGCGCATCGGCATCGCCTCGCAGTCGGTCGGCATGGCGCGCGCGGCCTTCGAGGCGGCATTGACCTACGCGAAGGAGCGCGCCAGCTTCGGCAAGTCCCTGTTCGAGCATCAGGCGGTGCAGTTCAAGCTGTCCGAGATGGCGACGCAGATCGAAGCGGCGCGCCAGCTGATCCTGCATGCGGCGGCCCTCAAGGACGCCGGCAGGCCCTGCCTGAAGGAAGCGGCAATGGCCAAGCTGTTCGCCAGCGAGATGGCCGAGCGCGTGTGCTCGGACGCGATCCAGGTTCACGGCGGATACGGATACGTCTCCGATTTTCCGGTCGAGCGCATCTATCGCGATGTGCGGGTCTGCCAGATCTACGAAGGGACGAGCGAGATCCAGAAGATTCTGATTGCGCGGGCACTGAACTGATTACACAAGGAGGAGACCATGGCAGGAGACATCGATTTCTACTTCGACTTTTCATCACCCTACGGCTACTTCGGTGCAGAGCGTATCGACGCGCTGGCCGCGAAGTTTGACCGCAGGGTGAACTGGCGTCCGGTTCTGCTCGGCGCCATCTTCAAGACCACGGGCTGCCAGCCATTGCCGCTGATTCCGATCAAGGGGCAGTACGCCGTGCACGACATGCAGCGTACTGCGCGCCTGCATGGCATTCCCTTCACCTTTCCGCAGAAATTTCCGATCTCCAGCCAGCTGGCGGCGCGCGCAGTGTTGTGGACCGGGACCACGCACGGCCAGGCAAAGGCCGGCGAACTTGCGCGTGCACTCTATCGCGCCTACTTCGTCGACGGACGCGACATCACCGATGCGGCAACCGTGGCCGACGTTGCCGGCGCGCTGGACATCGACACTGCCGCAGTGGCGGACGCGGTCGTCAGCGAGCCGGTCAAGGAGCAACTCAGGGCCGAGGTCGAGGCCGCAATGAAGCGCGGCGTGTTCGGCTCACCCTTCATGATCGTCGACGGCGAACCGTTCTGGGGCTTCGATCGCTTCGAGCAGCTCGAGGCCTGGCTGAAGGCGGGAGGGTTCTGACATGGCACTGAAGAAGGGATACAAGGCGCTGGTCGACGAAGCGATGGCGCAGGTGAAGACCTATACGCTGGAAGAAGCCCGGGCGAAGCACGGCGATCCGAACGTGCAGTTCGTCGACATCCGCGATGTGCGCGAACTGGAACGCGAGGGCGTGATTCCCGGCGCCTATTCCGCGCCGCGCGGGATGATCGAATTCTGGGTCGATCCCGATTCACCCTACTTCAAGCCGGTGTTCGGCGAGGACAAGGAATTCATCTTCTTCTGCGCAGCCGGCTGGCGCAGCGCGCTGACGACCAAGACCGTGCAGGACATGGGCATGGAAAACGTGGCGCATATCGAGGGCGGGTTCAAGGCCTGGAAGGATGGCGGCGGACCGGTGGGCGCGAAGGAAAGCAAGTCGAAGGCAGGATGAACTGGCGTTCCCGCGCAGGCGGGAACGACGATGCAAGCAAGGTGCAGCGTCCGGCGACAGACTGACGCAAGCATGCGGCGCCGAACACATGAAATGATGGCCAAGCCGAAAACCGAAGCCTGCCCCTGCGGGGGCGAGAACTATCAGACTTGCTGCGCCCGCTTCGTCGAAGCCGGCGCGGCACCTGAAACCGCCGAACAACTGATGCGCTCGCGCTACACCGCTTACGTGCGCGGCAATGACGCATGGCTGCAGCGCACCTGGCACCCGAGCACACGCCCCGCAGGCGCGCTCAGCGATGGCGCGACCAGGTGGCTCGGCCTGGAGGTGCGCAGGCATGAGGCCAGCGGCGACGAGGCGATCGTGGAATTCATCGCCCGCTACAAGATTGGCGGACGCGCGCATCGACTGCATGAAACGAGCCGCTTCGTGCGCGAAGACGGCGTCTGGTACTACGTGGACGGGACGTTCCCGGAAAGATAACAATGACAATTCTCGAATCGAAGCTGAACGTCCGCTCGGACGATTTCAAGGGGAATGCCGGCGCCATGCAGGCGCTGGTGGACGACTTGCATGCCAAGGTGGAAAAGATCGCCCTGGGCGGCGGCGAGGAGGCGCGCAAGAAACACGTCGCGCGCGGCAAGCTGTTGCCGCGCGACCGCGTGCAGATGCTGCTCGATCCGGGCACGCCCTTTCTCGAGTTTTCGCAGATGGCGGCCTACGCCATGTACGGCGATGCGGCCCCCTCGGCCGGCATCATCACTGGCATCGGCCGCGTCGCCGGCCAGGAATGCGTGATCGTCTGCAACGACGCCACCGTGAAGGGCGGCACCTACTACCCGATGACGGTCAAGAAGCATCTGCGCGCGCAGGAAATCGCCGACCAGAACAATCTGCCCTGCATCTACCTGGTCGACTCGGGAGGCGCCAACCTGCCGAATCAGGACGACGTGTTTCCGGACCGCGATCATTTCGGCCGCATCTTCTTCAACCAGGCCAACCTGTCGGCCAGAGGCATTCCGCAGATCGCGGTCGTGATGGGTTCCTGCACGGCCGGCGGCGCCTATGTGCCGGCGATGAGCGACGAGTCCGTCATCGTCAAGGACCAGGGCACGATCTTCCTCGGCGGCCCGCCGCTGGTGAAGGCCGCCACCGGTGAAGTCGTCAGCGCCGAAGATCTGGGCGGCGGCGACGTGCATACGCGCCTGTCCGGCGTGGTCGATCATCTCGCGCAGAACGACATGCATGCGCTCGCCCTGGCGCGCAAGATCGTCGGCAACCTGAACCGCAGGAAGCCGCAGCAACTGGTGCTGCGCGAGCCGCTTGCGCCCAAGTACGATCCGCGCGAACTGTACGGCGTGATTCCGACCGACACACGCAAGCCCTTTGACGTGCGCGAAGTCATCGCCCGTATCGTCGACGGCAGCGAGTTCGACGAATTCAAGGCGCGCTACGGCACGACGCTGGTGTGCGGCTTCGCCCACATATTCGGCATGCCGGTCGGCATCATTGCCAACAACGGCATCCTGTTTTCCGAATCGGCGCTGAAGGGCGCGCACTTCATCGAACTGTGCTGCCAGCGCAAGATCCCGCTGGTCTTCCTGCAAAACATCACCGGCTTCATGGTCGGGCGCAAGTACGAGAACGAAGGCATCGCGCGCAATGGCGCGAAGATGGTGACGGCCGTTTCCACCGCCTCGGTGCCCAAGTTCACGGTCATCATCGGCGGCAGTTTCGGCGCAGGAAACTACGGCATGTGTGGGCGCGCCTATTCGCCGCGCATGCTGTGGATGTGGCCGAACGCGCGCATCTCGGTCATGGGCGGCGAGCAGGCCGCGAGCGTGCTGGCCACCGTCAAGCGCGACGGCATCGAAGCCAAGGGCGGCAGCTGGAGCAAGGAAGAAGAGGACGCCTTCAAGCAGCCGATTCGCGAACAGTACGAACACCAGGGACATCCCTACTACGCCACCGCGCGCCTGTGGGATGACGGCGTGATCGATCCGGCCGATACGCGCATGGTGCTTGGCCTGGGCCTGTCGGCGGCGCTCAATGCGCCGATCGAGGATACGAAGTTCGGCGTGTTCCGGATGTAAGCGAGGATCTGACCATGGACTACCAAACCCTGCTTCTTGCAATCGAAAACCGCGTCGCTACCGTCACGCTGAACCGGCCGGACATGCGCAACGCCTTCAACGAAACGACGATTGCCGAAATCACGGACGTCTTCCGTCGCCTGGGCGAAGATCCCGCAGTGCGCGCCATCGTTCTTGCTGCCAGCGGGCCGGCCTTCTGCGCCGGGGCCGACCTGAACTGGATGAAGACGATGGCGGGCTATACCTACGATGAGAACCATGCCGATGCCGCGCAGCTGGCGGCCATGCTGCGCATCATTCACGCCTGCCCGAAACCGGTGGTGGCGAAGGTGCAGGGCGATTGCTACGCCGGCGGCATGGGGCTGGTTGCGGCCTGCGATATTGCGGTGGTGGCGGAAGGGGTGAACTTCTGCCTGTCCGAGGTCAGGCTGGGTCTCATTCCGGCGACAATTTCGCCGTACGTGATCAAGGCCATGGGCGAGAACGCCGCGCGCCGCTATTTCCTGACGGCGGAGCGTTTCTCCGCGCGCGAAGCGCAGCGCATCGGTTTCGTTCACGAGGTCGTATCGGCCGAGGCGCTGGATGCTTGCTGCGGAGAGATCGTCAAGGCGCTGGTGAACAACAGCCCGAACGCCGTGAAGGAAGCCAAGCGCCTGGTGCACGATGTGGCCGGGCGCGAACTGTCCGATGCATTGATCGCCGATACCGCACGCCGGATTGCCGACATCCGCAGTTCGGAAGAAGGCAGGGAAGGCGTGCAGTCGTTTCTGGAGAAGCGCAAGCCGGGCTGGTTGAGCTAGCGCGCATTTGTTCGCCGCCGTTCCGAGGACAGGCGCAACGAAAGAGACTTGAAGAAATTTCCCGGAGTACCTTTGACCGCAGCACAACATCCCGATCTCACCACCCGCAGCCTCGCCAGCGTGTGGCACCCCTGCACCCAGATGCAGCATCACGAAACGATGCCGCTGGTGCCGCTGTCGCATGGCAAGGGAGCCTGGCTGTACGATCCGCAGGGCGGACGCTACCTGGATGCGGTCAGCTCGTGGTGGGTGAATCTGTTCGGGCATGCGAATCCGATCATCAACGCGGCACTGAAGGCGCAGCTCGACACGCTCGAACATGCGATGCTGGCCGGCTTCACGCACGAGCCGGTGGTTGCGCTTTCCGAGCAGCTGGCCGCGCGCACGGGCAACGTCCTTGGTCACTGTTTCTATGCTTCGGACGGCGCGTCGGCGGTCGAAATCGCGCTGAAGATGAGCTTTCATTACTGGCGCAACAGCGGTCGGCCGCAGAAGCAGGAATTCGTCTGCCTGAAGGACAGCTATCACGGGGAGACGGTCGGCGCGCTGCGCGTGACCGACGTGTCGCTGTTTCGCGATGCCTACGGCCCGATGCTGCAGCAGGCGCACGTGATCATGTCGCCCGATGCGCGCCAGGCACAGGACGGAGAATCGGATGCGGACGTCGCCATGCGTGCCGCCGCGGAGTTCGAGGCGCTGCTGCAGCAGCGCGCGGACCGGATCGCCGCCATCATCGTCGAGCCGCTGGTGCAGTGCGCCGCCGGCATGGCGATGCACGACCCGGTCTACCTTTCCGAATTGCGCCGCCTGTGCGACCGCTACGACGTGCACCTGATCGCCGACGAAATTGCGGTCGGCTGCGGACGTACCGGCACCTTCTTCGCCTGCGAGCAAGCCGGCGCATGGCCGGATTTCCTGTGCCTGTCCAAGGGCATCTCGGGCGGCTACCTGCCGCTGTCGCTGGTGATGACGCGCCCGGCGATCTACCAGGCCTTCTACGACGCCGACATCCGGCGCGGCTTCCTGCATTCGCATTCCTACACCGGCAATCCGCTCGCCTGTCGCGCTGCGCTGGCCACGCTGGCCATCTTTGATCGCGACAACGTGATCGAGAACAACCGGCGCAGGGCACGGCACATCACCGAAGCCCTGATGCCGCTGGCGGCCGATGCGCGCATCCGGCATTTCCGCCAGCGCGGCATGATCTGGGCGTTCGATGTGGACACCGAGGATGCAGCCTTCGCGCGCAAGTTCTTCACGGCCGGGCTCAGGCACGAACTGCTGCTGCGCCCGATCGGCCGCACCGTCTACCTGATGCCGCCCTACATCCTGTCCGACGAGGAAATCGATTTCCTCGCCAAGGGCACGCACACCGTGCTCAACGAAGTGCTGGGAGCATGACGATGGAACTCCTGGCCCGCCTCGAACGCGACATCGCCGAACTCGATGCCAACGCCCTGCGCCGGCGCCGCCGCACCGCCGACACACCCTGCGCGCCGCGCCCGGTGGTGGATGGGCGCGCGATGCTGGCCTTCTGCAGCAACGACTACCTGGGTCTCGCTGCGCACCCGAAGCTCATCGCCGCCCTGCAGGAAGGCGCGCAGAAGTATGGCGTCGGCAGCGGTGCTTCGCACCTGATCAGCGGGCACTCGCGCGCCCACTCGCTGCTGGAAGAGCGGCTGGCCGCCTTCATGGCGCCGGACATCGACAAGGCGCGCGCGCTCTGTTTCTGCACCGGCTACATGGCCAACCTCGCCATGCTGTCAGCGCTCGGCGGGCGCGACACCGATCTGTTCTCGGAATCGCTGAACCACGCCTCGCTGATTGACGGCGCACGCCTGTCGCGCTCGAACGTGCAGGTCTATGCGCACGGCGATACGGATGCGCTGGAGACGCTGCTGCGGGCGAGCACGGCGAAGAACAAGATGGTGGTCACCGACAGCGTATTCAGCATGGATGGCGACCTCGCGCCCTTGCCGCGCCTGCTGGCGCTGTGCGAGCGCTACGGCGCCTGGCTGCTGATCGACGATGCGCACGGCTTCGGCGTGCTCGGCGAACACGGTCGCGGCGCGCTCGAACACTTCGGCCTGCGCTCGCCCCACATCGTCTACATGGGTACGCTCGGCAAGGCAGCCGGCGTCGGCGGCGCCTTCATTTGCGCGCACGAAACGGTCATCGAATGGCTGTTGCAACGCGCCCGGCCCTACATCTACACGACCGCCTCTGCGCCGGCGCTGGCGCACGCACTGCTGGCCAGTCTCGACATCATCGCGGGCGCGGAAGGCAGCGCGCGGCGCGCCCATTTGCAAGCGCTGATCGCACAACTGAAGGATGGGATGAAGCTTGAGCGCTGGCATCTGTTTCCATCCGACACGGAAGTGCAGCCGGTCATCATCGGCGCCAACGACGAAGCCCTGCGCGCCGCCGCGCTCCTGCATGAGCAGGGCATCTGGGTGCCCGCGATCCGTCCGCCCACCGTTCCCGTCAACACTGCCCGCCTGCGCATCACGCTCTCGGCCGCGCATACGCGCGAGGATGTGGCCGAGCTGGTGCAGGCGGTCAACCGCCTGGAGAACATGACATGAACAACGCCTATTTCGTCACCGGCACCGATACCGAGATCGGAAAGACTTTGACCACCTGCACGATGCTGTACGCGCTCGGCCAGCTGGGTGTGCGCGCGGCCGGCATGAAGCCGGTCGCGGCCGGTTGCGAAGAGCGCGACGGCGTCTGGTACAACGCGGACGTGGACGGCATCATGGATGCGGCCGGCATCGCGTTTCCGCAGGACGTCGTCTGCCCCTATCTGATGCGCGAACCGGCCGCGCCGCACATCGCCGCCGCGCAAGAAGGCATCACGATCGATCCCGTCGTCATTCGCTCCTGCTTCGACCGGATCTGGCAGGCGTCGGATGTGGTCGTGGTCGAAGGGGTCGGCGGCTTTCGGGTGCCGCTCGGCGAGAACTACGATACCGCCGACCTCGCGCGCGAGCTGAATCTGCCCGTGGTGCTGGTGGTCGGCTTGCGTCTGGGTTGCATCAATCACGCGTTGCTCACCGCCGAGGCGATCGCCGCGCGCGGCTTGACGTTGGCCGGCTGGGTTGCCAACGTGGTCGATCTTGAAATGCGCCACGGCGTGGAGAACATGGAAGCGCTGACTGCGCGCCTGCCGGCGCCGCTGCTCGGCTGCATCCCGCGCCTGCCGGTCGCATTGCCGGCCGCCGCCGCCGCGCACCTGGATTTTTCCGTACTGCCGGGCTGGCCGAGGCCGTCCCGACCTGTCTTGCCCTGACTACCGAAGCAAAGGAAGCGTCGATGTCCACGCAAACCGTCACATTCAAGGAACTCGCCACCCCCGCCGCGCGCCGCAGGATCGAGGCTGAACGCTGGCCGGTGGACAAGGTGGTCGAACTGTTCGAGCTGCCGTTCAACGACCTGCTTTGGCGGGCCCAGCAGGTACACCGCCAGCATTTCGATCCGCAGGATGTCGAACTGGCCACGCTGCTGTCAATCAAGACCGGCGGCTGTCCGGAGGACTGCGGCTACTGTCCGCAGGCCGCGCGCTACGACACCGGCGTGCAGGCGCAAAAACTGCTCGAACTCGAAGCGGTGCTCGCTGCCGCCAGGGCCGCCAGGGAACAGGGCGCCACGCGTTTCTGCATGGGGGCCGCGTGGCGCGGTCCCAAGGACCGCGATCTCGATCACGTCGAAGCGATGGTGCGCGGCGTGAAGGCGCTAGGGCTGGAAGCCTGCGCCACGCTGGGCATGCTGGAGGACGGCCAGGCCGAACGCCTGGCGGCGGCGGGCCTCGATTACTACAACCACAACCTCGATACCGCGCCCGAGTTCTACAACAACATCATCAGCACCCGCGACTACGACAA
>JAEZHR010000312.1 GCA_023416415.1 Pseudomonadota bacterium | reverse complement strand
TTGTCCTTGGCAGCGTTTGCACCGGGCAGCAGGGCCAGCAGCGCTGCCATGGCTGCCGGCGTCAGGCGGGAAAGGATGAGGACAGGATTCATCGCGCGGCGTCTTGAACTCAGCATCGATGATAGACCCAGGCGAAGGCGGCCCGGCTTGTGCCGGCTCAAGCAGACTGCGGGCGCCGCTTGACCCAGTTGACCTTCTCGAACTTGCTGTAGAACGCGACCGGCATCGGCAGCACCTTGCGCGTGTCGAAGTTGAAGAACACGAAGCCGGACTTGGCCATTGCCACCAGGGTGTTGTCGCTGGGCCGGGTGATGCGGAAGGTGATGTCGCCGCCGTACTTGTTGAAGTCCATCACGCCGACTTCGAACAGCAGGCGGTCGCGTGCATAGGCTTCCGCGCGGTAGGTGGTGGCCAGGTCGGTGACGATGATGCCGGTGTGGCCGTCGCGCGTCTCGGAGATGCCGAATTCGTGGAAGAAACGTGCCCGCGCTTCGGAAATCATCGAAATCATCGAATCATTGCCGAGATGCCGGGCCGCGTTGATGTCCGTCACCCGCACCGTGAGCTGGGTGAAGTAGTAGTACTGGTCTTCCGGGAATTCGAGCGTCAGGCGTGGCATGGCAGATCACGTTCGCGCGGGGGCGGGGAAAAATGTTGCAGAATATTACATCTTCCAACCCCCGCCGCGAAGTCCCTGCCGGCTTCCCGCGGCTGCCACGCATCATCGGTCCATCTTCAGCGCGGACGCGACATCGTCGAAGACGCATGCGAAGTACGCTGCCAGGTCGTGAGCGCGTCCGGCATATCCTCGCCCGGATGTTCGTCGCGCCGCATCGCTTCCATCGCCATCTCGGTGTTGTCGATCTCGCTGAGCACGGACGCCAGCAACGTGCCGATGGTCAGCGGCCACACCGCCGGCACCCCCAGCTGGCGGGCGCTGCGCACCAGCACGTCGGAGGCGGGGAGATGGGTGCTCAGACGCCGGTCGTCGCCACTCAGGCGAGTCGCCAGATCGTTCAGCGCGCCCCAGCGGACCTGCAGTTCCACCAGCTTCGATGTCATCATGATGAGCTCCTGTGCCGCACCCGGTTTCGCAACGGCAGCCGGCCCGCGCGGCCCGGCCGGACTGCCCGATCGGTTTTCCCGGCGTGATATGCTCGCCGTCTCCTCCTGATTCGCTCTGCCCGCACTGCTCCCATGAAGGTCGCAATCGTTCCCGTCACCCCCTACCAGCAGAACTGCAGCATTCTGGTCTGCGAAGAGACCATGCGCGCCGCCATCGTGGATCCCGGCGGCGATCTGCCTCGCCTGCGCGAGGCCCTGCAGCAGCTCGGCGTCACGCTCGAAAAGGTACTTCTCACGCACGGCCACATGGATCATTGCGCCGCCGCCGATCTGGTGCGCCGCGAATTCGGCGTGCCGGTCGAAGGTCCGCAGCGCGAGGATGCCTTCTGGATCGAGCGTCTGCCCGAATCCTGCGCGCGCGTCGGCTTTCCGCATGCGGATGCCTTCGAACCGGACCGCTGGCTCGAGGACGGCGAGACCGTTTCCTTCGGCAACCAGACCCTCGAAGTCCTGCACTGTCCCGGTCACACACCCGGTCACGTGGTGTTTTTCCATCGTGGCGAGCGCCTGGCGCTGGTTGGCGATGTGCTCTTCCAGGGTTCGATCGGTCGCACCGACTTCCCGCGCGGCGACCACGACACCCTGATCAACGCCATTCGCAACAAGCTCTTTCCGCTCGGTGACGACGTTGCCTTCGTACCCGGCCACGGCCCCACATCCACCTTTGGCAACGAGCGCCGCAGCAATCCCTTTGTCGCCGATACGCGCTACGCGTAAGAACGGCGCGGCCTCAGTGCGTCGTGCTCAGTGCGTCGTGCTATCGCCCTTACCTTCGTCGTCCGGAATCTTGTCCATATCCTCGCGGCTCAGGCGATGCGGGCGATGCGGCGCCTCCTCCGACTCGAATTCCGGAAGGATGTGCGCGTCGCCGGTGTCCTTGCTGTTGACGGTGCTCCGGTTGGCGGAGTCATTGCGGGTGCGGTTGGGTTTGGTCTGGGGCATCGGGTCTTCCTTGCACGAGGCGGCTGTCAGGCTGGCGGGTCCGGCGAACTGTCCGGATTAGATTAGAGGTCGTCCGGTGTGCGGGGTTCGGACACAAACCCCGATTCCGTTGATTCGGTTATCCTCGGCCTTCCTTCCGAATCGCAAGTACTGCCCCATGGCTCAGCCGCTGACCCTTCCCACCGCTCTGATCCTCGTCGTGCCTCCGCTCTTGTGGGCGGGCAATGCCGTGATCGGACGCCTCGTCAGCGAAATGGTGCCGCCCCTCACGCTCAACTTCCTGCGCTGGGGCATCGCGCTCCTGATCCTGCTTCCGTTCGCCACACCCATCTTCCGGCGCGGCAGCGGCCTGCTCACCCACTGGCGACGCTACGCGGTGCTCGGCCTGCTCGGCGTGGGCATCTACAACGCGTTGCAATACCTGGCCCTGCACACCTCGTCCCCGATCAACGTGACCCTGGTCGGCGGCAGCATGCCGGTGTGGATGCTGGCCATCGGCGCACTGTTCTTTGGCGCGCCGGTCTCGCGGCGTCAGGTGACGGGCGCCGTTCTATCGATCGCCGGCGTGCTGTTCGTGCTCGCGCGCGGGGATTTTGCGCAGCTGCTGGCGCTGCGCCTGGTGCCCGGCGATCTGTACATGGTGCTGGCGACCATCACCTGGTCGGTCTACAGCTGGCTGCTCACGCGCGGCAAGGACGAGGCGACGATGCGTGCCAACTGGGCCAACTTCCTGGCCGCGCAGGTGTTGTACGGGGTGGCATGGTCCGCTGCTTCGGTCGCGGGAGAGTGGGTGCTTACAGACGCCCGAATCGTCTGGAGCTGGAATCTGGTTGCCGCGCTGCTGTACGTGGCCATCGGCCCCTCGCTGCTGGCCTTCCGTGCCTGGGGCGTCGGCGTTCAGCGTGCCGGTCCGGCCATCGCCTCCTTCTTCAACAATCTCACGCCCTTGTTCGCGGCCGTGCTGTCATCGGCTTTCCTTGGCGAACCGCCGCGGCTGTATCACGTGATTGCGTTCGCGCTGATCGTGGGCGGGATCGCGGTTTCGTCGAGGCACTAGTGGCGCTTGCGTTCCGCGCAAACACAGGGATTGTTCTTCTTTCGGCGAAAGCCCGGATGCAGGGTCGTGGCCGACGGCCGGATGCCATGCGGCCGTGATCGTCGCAGGGGGCGGGCGTGGTGCCATCGTGTCATGGGCCGGCAGCGCTGCCGGCCCACCGTCGCCTACTGCGACAGATACCCCCCATCCAC
>JAEZHR010000021.1 GCA_023416415.1 Pseudomonadota bacterium | reverse complement strand
TCCGCCCAGGGCATGTACCTGACCAGCGGCTGGTACTGGGATCAGAACGACGAATCACGCAAGTGGGCCAAGCGCTTCTATGAAAAGTTCAAGCGCATGCCGTCCATGCTGCAAGCGGGTGACTACTCGGCGACCATGCACTACCTGAACGCGGTCAAGGCCATCGGAACCGACGATGCGGACAAGGTCATGGCGCAAATGAAGAAAACCAGGGTCAACGACATGTTTGCCAAGAACGGCGAGATCCGCCCGGACGGACGCATGGCCTATGACATGTATCTGATGGAGGTGAAGAAGCCGTCGGAATCCAAGCAGCCGTGGGATTACTTCAAGGTCGTCAAGACCATTCCGGCTTCGGAGGCGTGGACGCGCAAGTCGGAAACCAAGTGTGCGCTTTGGAAATAATCGACGCACCGAGCGGCGCGTAGGCGTCGCGCGGGCAGCGCGGGAGCGGCGGTGCGCAGGCAAGGTGCCGCCATCCGGTTTTGTCGTCGCATGCCTGTGACGGCATGCGACCATCCTTGCATGTGAATCCATGGAACTCTTCGGCATTCCGATTCAGGCCCTGCTGAGCCAGCTGCTGCTCGGCCTCGTCAACGGCTCTTTCTACGCCATGCTCTCGCTCGGGCTGGCGATCATCTTTGGTCTGCTCAACGTGATCAATTTCGCGCACGGCGCCCTTTACATGATGGGTGCCTTCGTCGCCTGGATGGGGCTACACTACCTGGGGTTGAACTACTGGGTGATGCTGGTGCTGGCGCCGATTCTGGTCGGCCTGTTCGGCATCATCATCGAGAGGACGATGCTGCGTCATCTTTACCGGCTGGATCACCTGTACGGGCTGCTTCTCACCTTTGGGCTGACGCTGATGATCGAAGGCCTGTTCCGCTCGTTCTACGGCGTGTCGGGCCAGCCGTACTCGACGCCTGCCGCGCTTGCCGGGGCCTATAACCTCGGCTTCATGATCTTGCCCAAGTACCGCGCCTGGGTCGTGCTGGCCTCGCTTGCCGTATGCCTTGCCACGTGGTTCGTGATCGAGAAGACCCGCCTGGGGGCCTATCTGCGTGCCGGAACCGAGAACCCGCGTCTGGTAGAAGCCTTCGGCATCAACGTGCCACTGATGGTGACGCTCACTTACGGATTCGGCGTTGCGCTGGCCGCATTCGCCGGCGTGCTGGCCGCGCCCGTGCTGCAGATCTCGCCGTTGATGGGGTCGAACTTGATCATCGTCGTGTTTGCCGTGGTCGTCATCGGCGGCATGGGCTCCATCCTCGGATCGATCGTCACCGGGCTGGGACTCGGGGTGGTGGAAGGGTTCACCCGCGTGTTCTATCCGGAACTGTCGGCCACCGTTGTGTTCATCATCATGGCCATTGTGCTGATGCTGCGTCCGGCCGGCCTGTTCGGCAGGGAAAAATGATTCGGGGAGGCCGGAAATGACGCTTCGACATCTCGGCTATGGCATTGCGCTCGTGCTTGCATTGGTCGCACCTTTCTTCATGTATCCGGTGCTGTTGATGAAGGTGCTCTGTTTTGCGCTGTTTGCCTGTGCCTTCAATCTGCTGATCGGCTTTACCGGATTGCTTTCCTTCGGTCATGCCGCCTTCTTCGGTGGCGCCGGCTACGTCGCCGGCCATGCGCTGAAGGTATGGGGCCTGCCGTTCGAACTGGGTCTGCTGCTCGCAACCGGGGTGGCGGCCGTGCTCGGCCTGCTCATGGGGGGGCTGGCAATTCGCCGGCAGGGCATCTACTTCACGATGATCACGCTGGCGCTGGCCCAGATGCTGTACTTCGTCGCGCTGCAGGCTCCGTTTACCGGCGGCGAGGACGGCCTGCAGGGCGTGCCGCGCGGGCGCCTGTTCGGCATGTTCGATCTGCGCAACGACATGACGATGTACTACGTTGTGCTGATCATCGCGGTGGCGGGGTTTGCGCTGATCACGCGCATCGTGCATTCGCCTTTCGGTCAAGTGCTGCGAGCGATCAAGGAGAACGAGCCACGTGCCATCTCGCTCGGTTACCAGGCGAATCGCTACAAGTTGCTCGCCTTCGTGCTGTCGGCGGCTCTTGCCGGACTGGCCGGCGCGACCAAGACTGCGGTGCTCGGCTTCGAGACCCTGACCGATGTGCACTGGACCATGTCCGGCCTGGTGGTGCTGATGACCCTGGTCGGCGGCATGGGAACCTTGTCCGGTCCGGTGGTCGGTGCCATCGTTATCCTTGCGCTGGAGAACAAGCTGGGCGAGTTCGGCAGGGTGCTCGCCGAGCTGACATCAATAGAATGGTTCCGTTCGCTCGGCGAATCGGTCACCATCGTGACAGGCCTGATCTTCATCGTCTGCGTACTGGCTTTCCGGCGCGGTATCGTGGGAGAGTGCATTGCGCTGCTTGCGCGTCTGCGGCGGAGGGGAGGCGAAGCCATGCCGCAGGCGGGAGATGTGGCGGGGGCGCAGCGTCAACATCCCGGCGGCACCTGAAATCGATTCAGATGCCGCTGGGGAAGGTTTCCGGCTCTTCCGTCTCCAGCAGGGGTTCTAACGGATCGAGCGGCGTAAGCGCGTGTGAATCGTCCACATGCACGATGCCGTCGAACTGGCGCAGCGCATCGGCGTGGAAGTAATGGCTGATGCGTTCGCTGTGCGGCAGGTAGATCACGCCGATGGCGCGCTCCAGTCGGCCTTTCAAGGTGGCCTCGGCATTTTCGCGCAGCGCACGCGCACGCAGAAAGAAGCTGTCGAGCCTGCATGCACGCAATACATGCTCGACGCTGTCCTGCCGTGCCGGACGCACGCGTTTCAGTTCCACCGGTCCATCCCAATCCGACGCCGCGCAGACGGTGCCCGCAAAAGTAGTGAATCCGAGCAGGTAGGCGTCGTCGCCAAAGCGATCGCGTACCAGTTGGCCCAGGTTGATCTGTCCGTTTTCTCCCATTTCGCCCATCTCGGTGTGGCGCGTATCGCCGATATGGGAGTTGTGTGCCCACACCACGATGCGCGCAGGTCGGCTCTTGCGCGTGGCAATGTGATCGCACAAGGCGCAGAGCGTGTCGGCCATGTGGGTGTCGCGCAAGTTCCAGGAATCGTTTCTGGCGCCGAACATCGCGCGGTAATAGGCTTCGGCATTGCATGCCACGCGCGCGTTCTGCTCGGCGAAGAAGGCTTCGTCCGCCTCCGCTGCGGCCAGCAGGCGGCGATCGCATTCGCCCAGCTGCCGCAGTTGCTCGACGACCTGCTGCTCGCAGTCGGGTCTCAGCCCGAAGGCCGAAGCGTAGCCGTAGCGCTGCGGATGCACGGCCATTTGCTGGAAGCAAGCGTAGCGGTCCCTGGCGCGCTGCGCAGCATCCGGGTCGACCTGATCCAGGTAGCGCACGACGGCATCCATTGATCGTTGCAGGCTGTACAGGTCAAGTCCGAAGAAGCCGGCACGCTTTGAAGGTTCCGGCCGTGAGACGTTGTGATGATGCAGCCAGCGCACCAGGTCCAAGACTTCGGCGTTGCGCCACATCCAGCGCGGGAATCGATCGAATGTGCCAAGCGCTTCGTGCGCACCGGCGAGTTCGTCGTGCACATGCGCCGACGGGCTGCGCAGGCGAACGTGCCGGTCTATGGCGAGCGCATCCGGCCAGTCGGCCTCGACGGCAATTGCATCGAAGCCTTTCTCCGCGATCAGGCGCTTGCTGATTTCAGTGCGGTAGCGATAGAACTCATGCGTGCCGTGTGTGGCCTCGCCCAGCAGGACGAGCCGCGCGTCTCCGACCTCCTGCAGAACGGCGTCGAAGCTCGGATCCTCCGCGATCGCGGTCGACGCGCCGCGCAGCGCGGTCAGTAATGCGGGGGCGCTCATCATTTCCTCCCGATGCATGCGCATTGGGTCGCTTGCGGAGAGGCGAGTTCCGGCTGCGGCACTTTCCGCGGACGCGCGGGGTCATCGTCCACAAACAAGGGGGTGAAAGGAGAACGTCATGCAAGCGATTGCCGAAGTGATGACGCGCGACGTGCAAGTGATCAGTCCGCAAGACAGCGTGCGTCTGGCGGCAAGTCTGATTGACGGACTTGACGTGGGAGCCTTGCCGGTGTGCGATGGAAACAGACTGGTCGGCGTGATTACCGGTCGGGACATTGCCGTGCGTGCAACGGCGACGGGCATGTCACCGGACACTACGCGGGCCGAGCAGGCCATGAGCACAGACCTGCGCTGGTGCCACGAAGACCAGGAGGTCAATGCAGTGATGCAGCAGATGTCCGATGCCCAGATCCGCCGTATTCCTGTTGTCAGTCGCGACAGGCACGAGTTGATCGGTATCGCCGCGCTGGGCGATCTTGCGACGACACATTCGGCCATGGTGGATCGAACCCTGGACGAAATATCGACGCTGGCGCAACCGGACCGCTCAGGGTAAATGCGGAGACTGCGACGAGGACAGGTGCACGGAGAGGATGAGAACGACCAGCGTGATCATGGGTGCCGTGCCGCGCTCCTGGCCGAAGCGGACAGAAGGGGCGGAAGGAGAAAGAAGCGGAAGGAGCGGCCGAAGTGCGCCGCTCCCGAGGACTCCCGAAGAGGAGGGATGCTTACGACGGTGTCACGCCGATGAAGATCCGGCCCTCGACACCCCCACCGTTGCCCGGCTCCGCATCGCTCGTGTCGGCGTCGAAGCCTCCGGCCAGTGCTGGCTGGCCGGCGACGGTCAGCGGCGCGCTCAGGGCGAGGTCGGTCCCGGCCGAGGTCTGGAGATCGATGCCGGATACGGCAAGGCGCAGTCTGAATTCGCCTTCGACGTCAGGGAGGGCCTGCAGGAGCGGTTGGTCTTCCGCCGGTGCTGCCGCGAGCGCGGCACCCATGATGGCATCGACGTCAAGAGTCAGTCCCAGGCTGGTGGGGTCATCGGCGATCGGCGTGAAACGCACGACGTCGGCCGGCAGTCCGGTCACTGCAACGGTCGAGGTCGTGCCGCCGACGGTTGCCACCACGTATGCCGTGGCGGTCGCCGGCACGGAAATTTCCATGTTGCCCGGCGCATCCACGCTCAGAGTGGCTTGGTCGACCAGGATCTGGATGCGGGCGGCGTCGGTTACATCGGCGAGTTCGAAGCCCACGCGCACCGTCTCGCTTTGTCCGTTCATGCCTACCTGGAACACCCGCAGGCCGACGGTCTGCAGCGGTGCATAGGTGCCGGGGGCCTGACCGAACAGGCCGGTGGTGACGAACGCACTGTAGGGCAAGGGGTTGCCATTGACCAGAACCTGGTCGGCAGCAAGCGTCATCGAGCCTTCGAAGGCCGCGTCGGTCGCCGGTGGGTCGCCCGGATTTTCACCGCCCGGATTTTCTCCACCCGGATTTTCGCCGCCCGGCTGTGTCGGCGGATCGTTCACGACGGGATCGCTGGAACCGCCGCCGCATGCAGCGAGTGCGAGGATGACTGCGGTTGCGAGTGCTGCATTCTTCAACTTGAACATAGAGGTCCTCTCTTCGGTTGAACGGGAAATCGTGTCGCGGGAAATCGCACAGCCGACCTTGTGTCGTTGCTGAGCGGTCAGATTAGGTCGATGACGTGCAGCTACAGTTGCGCCATGTCACCCGCGCTCGGGCGCGTCGTTGCGCGTGCTCAACGGAACAGGGTTCATGCGAGAAAAAATTTCCGCGTATCACGGTTTGCTGCAAGGAGGAAACACGTTCGCGCAGCATGGCCTGATAGGGCGATGGAGGAATCCAGAAAACAGCGACAAGGCGCAATGCCGCAGAGGAAAATGCTTGCACTTTGTTGCGAACTGCGCACGGCAGCAACAGATGACGCTTTTCATTCTTAAGCGATCACAACGCTGCACACGCACACAGATGAAATGATGCTTTCAGTCGGAACGTCCGGAGCTGCAAGGCAGATCAACGGACACTCTTTTATCATTGACTGGAGCCAAGGCTTGAACGCAATCACTTCATCCTTCCTGATATGCGCAGCGCTGCTGCTTGCAGCCTGCGGAGGCAGCGATTCCGCTGTCTCGAATTCGCCCGTGATCAACCCGCCCACCAACAATCCGCCTGCGGGAAATCCCGGTCCGGGGGACGAGGGATCAGATCCGCCGGAGCCCCCGCCGACGCAGAACGACGGACCCTATGTGATCGACTACTACGGCGATTCCACCGTATGGGGATGGGTTGCGGGAAGCAGCGGCGCACGCATCGAAACGCCGGCACCTGAGGCGTTTGCCGCCGCCTTGCCGGCGTCACCCGAGAATGTGGTGCGCAATGAAGGCGTCAATGGATCGACGGCTTGCGATCTGCTCAACGGAACCGATGGCGTGCATCCGCAATGGCGCGCGCAGATGGAGCTGTCGGATGCGACGCACGTGATCCTGAACCACGGCATCAACGACAGGAAGAGCTACGACATCGGACAGTACCGCAGTTGCCTGCGCGAACTCGTGCGCATCGCGCGCGAGCAGGGCAAGGCGGTGGTGCTCGAGACGCCCAATCCGATCACCAGCGAAGGGCTCGACACCTACGTTCAGGCGATGCACGACGTTGCACTCGCGCAGGATCCGGATGTGCCGGTGATCGACCAGCATGCGTATCTGATCGAGCGCCTTGGCGATGCATCGGTGGACTCCATCATTCCGGACGGAGAACATCCGGACCAGGCCACCTACATCCTCAAAGGTCAGTACGCGGCCCGGCGCTTCATGGAGTTCTACCCGCGCTGAGGCGCACGCCGACTACCGCGCTTTCCGCAAGGAAGGTGATGCTGCGCAATGCGTCACCTTCCGGTCGGCGGATACTGCATGCCGGCATGAGCCGATATGCTGCGAGTCGTCCCGATGATCCGATCTCTTGAAGGTCTGCGCGGAATCGCCGCGTTGCTGGTTGCGCTGTACCACCTCGGTATCGGCGCATCTCAGCTCTCGCTGATCCGCAACGGCTACCTGTTCGTCGACCTGTTCTTTGTCCTGAGCGGCTACATCATGTGCGCGGCCTACGCCCAGCGCATGGAAGGCGGCGATGACCTGCGTGTATTCCTGGTGCGGCGCATCGGACGGCTGTTTCCGCTGCTGGTGTTTTCGACGCTGGCGTTCGTGCTGCTCGCCAACCTGATCGTGCTGGGAAAGCGTCTGTTCGTGGCCCAGGGGCATGACGGCGTGCTCAACAATCCGCAGGCGCTGGAGTGGCTGATACCTAGTGCCGCCGAGATTGTTGCCACTCTCACGCTCACGCACGGCCTGGGCGTGTTCGACCGGCTGATCCTGAATACGCCGAGCTGGAGCATCAGCGTCGAGTTCTACGCCTACCTGCTGTTCGCGGCGCTGTGTCTTGGCATGACGACGCGCGCGCGCATGGCGGCGTTCGCGTTCGCCGTATTCATCGGTGCAGCGATTTCAGTGTGGGCATCGATCACTGTGCATGACTGTCTGGTGATGCGAGGCTGCATGTCGCTGACTTACGATTTCGGCTTCCCGCGCGCAGTGTACGGCTTCTTCCTCGGCGTGCTTGTGCATCATGCGCGCGCCACGATCCGGGGCAGGGAAGTCATGCTGCAATGGCTGTCCCTCGGATTGCTGGGCATGACCTTCGCGTTCGTCGATGGCTATCCTGCGCTTGCCTTCGGGTTGCCGCCGGTATTCGCGCTGCTGATCATGTCGGTCGGCACGGATGCCGGTCCGGTGGCGCACGCATTCAAGCCGCGCCCCTTGCAGCGTCTGGGTCAGTGGTCCTACTCCATCTACCTGATGCACATGCCGCTGCTGCTGATCTTCGCCAACATCGCCGGGCGCGCCGAAAGCACATGGGCGCAGATTGCCGTGCTGGTCACGTTCGTTGCGTTGCTGCTGGCCGTTTCTGCCTTCACCTATCGTTACGTCGAAGACCCGATGCGCGCGCGCTTCAACCGGCTCGCGCTGCGCCGCGCGCAGGCGGTCGATACACCACGCGCATGAAATCCATTGTCCTTGCCGCATGGCTGGCGGCGCTGAGCGTGCGTGCGACTGCCGGCATCATCCTTGTCGAGTACTACGGCGACTCGACCGTATGGGGGTATGCGAGCGGCAGCGACGGCAAGCAGGTCGTCGATCCGCCGCCGCAAGTGTTCGCCCGCGCCCTGAAAGGGCGCTTCGAGGTGCGCAATCACGGCGTCAGCGGTTCGACCGCATGCGACCTGCTTGAGGGCCGTGACGGCGCCCATCCGCCCTGGGAGGAGCGCATGCGCGCATCCAGGGCGCGCTACGTGATTCTCAACCACGCGATCAACGATCAATGGCGGTATGACGTGGTCACCTATCGCGACTGTCTGCGCAAGCTCGCTTCAACGGCGCAGGCCTATGGCAAGCGCATCGTGTTCGAAACGCCGAATCCGACGCGCGACAGCGGTGCGGGCGGGCTGGATGTCTATGTGGATGCGATGCGAGATGTGGCGCGCGGCGAAGGCGTGCCGGTCATCGACCAGTATGCCTATCTCACAAGGCTGCTCGCAGGGCGTAATCCGCAGGAGTTGGTGCCGGACGGATTGCATCCCTCGCAGCAGGTGTACGAACTCAAGGGCCGGTTTGCGGCGCAGGCCTTCCTGCGCCTTTTTCCGGACAATCCTTGAGCCGCGCGCAACAGCCTACGCAGCTTCGGCATGCTCGACCATCAGCTGCACGCGTACGTTGCCGTTGTATTCGTTCGCTTCCAGCCGGAAGGCAACGCGTGCGCGTTCCGGCAAGTCATCGACGTGGTTGAACCAGATCGCATCGAAGCGGTGTCCGTTCTTTTCGAGCATCAGCTTCAGATGCTTTTCCTTCAGGATGCGCTGATTCAAGACGCGGAATTCGTCGCAGAACACCGGCGGCGGCCAGCCCTGGCCCCAGACCTCGGCATCGAGCAGATCGCAGAACTGCGGCGTGAAATAGGCATCCTCCAGCGCACCGTCGGTTTCCAGTACCCGTTCCAGTTGCGCCTGGGTAAGCTGGGTGCGTCCGACTTCCTCGAATGCGGCGGCAAAGCCCTCCATGCCATCCGCGCGTATCGTCAGGCCGGCCGCCATTGCGTGGCCGCCGAACTTCTGGATCAGCGTGGGCGCGTGCTTGGAAACGAGATCAAGCGCGTCGCGCAGATGAAAGCCCGCGATCGAGCGCCCGGAGCCCTTGAGCAGCCCCTCGCCGCCCGGTGCGAAGGTGATGGTCGGGCGATAGAACTTGTCCTTCAGGCGCGAGGCGACGATGCCGATCACGCCCTGATGCCAGCTTTCGTCGAATACGGCGATCGTGGTCCTGTCGCGAGGATCGAAGCGATCGAGCAGGGCGAGCGCGGTTTCCTGCATGTCGGCTTCGATGTCGCGACGTTCGCGGTTGATGGCGTCGAGCTGTTGGGCAATCGCCCATGCGCGGCCCTCGTCGTCGGTGGTCAGGCATTCAATGCCCAGTGACATGTCGGCCAGCCGGCCGGCGGCATTCAGGCGCGGACCGAGTGCAAAGCCGAGGTCGAAAGGCGAGGCGCGCCGCGCTTCGCGTCCGGCCGCGCGGAACAGGGCGGCAATGCCGGGCTGCATGCGTCCTGCACGCATGCGCTTGATGCCCTGCGCGACCAGGATGCGGTTGTTGGCGTCGAGCTTCACCACGTCGGCCACCGTGCCGAGCGCGACCAGATCGAGCAGGGCATCGAGGCGGGGTTGAGTCTGCGCATCGAACACGCCGCGTCTGCGCAGCTCCGAGCGCAGTGCCAGCAGCACGTAGAACATCACGCCCACGCCGGCCAGGTTTTTGCTCGGGAAGCCGCAGGCCGGCTGGTTCGGGTTGACGATCACGCGCGCATCGGGCAGCCGGTCTCCCGGCAGGTGATGGTCGGTGACGACGACATCGATGCCACGCCGATTCGCTTCTGCCACGCCGTCGACGCTGGCAATGCCGTTGTCGACGGTCACGATGATGTCGGGCGCCTTTTCGCGCATCGTCAGTTCGACGATCTCGGGTGTCAGGCCGTAGCCGTACTCGAAACGATTCGGCACGATGTAATCGACGTGCGCACCCATGGCACGCAGCCCGCGCAATGCGACTGCGCAGGCGGTAGCGCCGTCGCAGTCGTAGTCGGCGACGATGGTCATCTTGCGGCCGGCGGCGATCGCGTCGGCCAGATAGGCGGCGGCCGCGTCCACGTGCAGCAGGCCGGGCGGCGGCAGCAACGCAGCCAGTTCGCTGGACAGTTCGCGGGCATCGGAGAGGCCGCGCGCGGCGTACAGGCGCGCGAGCACCGGATGCACGCCTTGCTGGCGCAGCAGCTCGGCGGTGCGGAAGGGGACGTTGCGGATGCTGATGCGGGTCATGACAAAAGCGTGTCGAGGGACGGTGAGCGCCAGAACTTGCGCAGCGAACCGCGCGTGGCGCAAAAATGTTGCAGGCGCTGGTCGCCGGTGCCGATCAGCTCAAGCGTCTCGATGCGGCCTTTGCGCAATTGTTCCAGCAGCGGTGCGAACCATTCGCGTTCCAGTGCGCGCAAGGCTTCCAGCCACGCGCCCCAGTCGGCCGACAGGGCCGGCGTGAGCAGTTCATCCAGGATAAGCAGGGCGTGCGCATCGTCCTCGAATGTCAGATCGCCGGGGTTTGCGGCGACCCTGGCGCGCAGGGGAAGCGGAACGCGCGAGCCGGGCACCGCGAACACGGACTTGTATTCGTAATTGCCGGCAAGCCCTGCAGGCGCAGCGCCCCACAGCCACAGCGAATTGACCGGCAGCTTGCCGCTCGCCTCGCGCGCGGCGTTGAGAGGATGCATGAACCAGTGCATCTGCACTTCGTTCTGCAGCTTGCGCCAGGCGCGCTCGCCTTCGCCGCGCGCGATCCAGAGATCGATGTTGTGGCCGGCGGCGGCATCCGGCGTGGCGGTCGCCAGACCGTCCCATGCGTCGGCGCGCATGAACCAGGTGCCGGCATCGCCGTAGACGAGCGCATGTCCGTATTCCTCGAACAGCGGGCGCGCGGCGTCGAACAGCGCGCGGGCTTCCTGCTCATCAAGGTCGAGGCGGTGCGGATCGGTCAGGACCAGATGGTCGCGCGCGATGTGCAGATGCACCGGGTGCAGAATGAACCACAGCCCGTCGTCGACGTCGTGGCCGTATTCACGCATCAGCGTGGCGGCCAGCGGCGGGCTGCTCGCTCCGTTGCCTGCCAGTCCGAAGCGCGCGGCGAGCCAGCGCTCGTGCGGCAACGCGTAGCCGTATTCGTCGAACGTGTCGGTGCGGCGGGAACGGCTGCGGGTCGTCAGGGCGGCGAGTGCAGGGGCGTCGATTTGCTTGCGCAGGTCCGCGGCCAGGTCGGTCGGCGGAATCGCGAAAGGGAGCAGGATGTCTAGGCGCGGCATGGCGCGATTGTAGGCGATGCGCCGGGGTGCTGCACCGCGCCGCCACGCGTGCAGCCGCGTGGACTAGGCTTCGATCAGGCAAAATCCGCTGACACCCAGTTCGGCCGTTCCATTGCGGTAAGCGGCGTTCCCGGCGAGTACGAGCTTGCCCTCAGTGCCCGGCGCAAAGCTGCTGGCGGCATTGCCCAGGTTGAACAGGCAGACGAGTTCGTGTCCCTCATGCCTGCGCCGAAACGCCAGTACATCTTCCGGCGCGTCGGTCCATGCAATGCTTCCCTGTGCGAGGGCGGGATGCGATTTGCGCAATGCGATCAGCGCGCGCGTGAAGCGCAGCATCGAATCGGCATCGTTTTCCTGTTGTGCCACGTTCATTTCCAGATGGCGCGCATCCAGCGGCAGCCAGGGTTCAGCGGTGCTGAAGCCGCCATGTACGCAAGCGTTCCACGGCATCGGCGTGCGGCTGCCGTCGCGGCCCTTGAACTTGGGCCAGAATGACTTGCCGAAGGGGTCCTGCAGGCGCTCGAAGGGGACGTCCGCCTCCGGCAGACCGAGTTCTTCGCCCTGATAGAGGCAGATGTCGCCGCGCATGGCGAACAGCAGCACCATGTGCATCTTCGCCGTTTCAAAGTAGGGGCGGTCGAACTGCCAGCGGCTGCCAACGCGCGCCTTGTCGTGGTTGCTCATCGCATAGCAGGGGCGACCGGGATCGCGCACGCTTTGCTCCAGCGTCGTGATCACGTCGCGCAGGTAGGGCACACCGTAGTCGGGCCGCATCAGCGCAAAACTGTAGGCGGCGTGCAGGCGGCCTGGTGCGGTGTATTGCCCCATCAGCCGCAGCGGGTCCGCGCCGCCCACTTCGGCCAGGCTGTAGGCGCCATAGGCGTCGAGCAGCGTGCGCACGCGCTCCAGAAAGGCGAGATTCTCCGGGCGCCCCTGGTCGTACACATGGACCTGGAAACCATAGGGATGCAGGGCCTTGCTGCTGTCCTCGCGCGGCGGATTGTTGCGCAGCAGCGGGTCCTGGAAGATGTGGTTGCAGGCGTCGAAGCGAAAGCCGGATACGCCCAGGTCGAGCCAGTACTCCATCTCGGCCAGCACGGCGTCCTGCACTTGCGGGTTGTGCATGTTCAGGTCGGGCTGGCTGGAAAGGAAGGAGTGGTAGTAGTACTGGCGGCGCTCGGCATCCCAGCGCCAGGCGGTGCCGCCGAACACCGAAACCCAGTTGTTGGGTGGCATGCCGTCCGGCTGCGGATCGGCCCAGAGGTACCAGTCATCGCGTGCGTTGCGCCGTGCCCGGCTGTCCTTGAACCAGGCATGTTCTTCAGAGGTATGGGAAACCACCATGTCGACGATCACGCCGATACCGAGTGCCTCGGCGCGGCGCATGAGCTTTCCGAAGTCGTCCAGCGTGCCGAAGATCGGATCGACTGCACGGTAGTCGGCAACGTCATAGCCGAAGTCCTTCATCGGCGACTTGAAGAACGGGCTGATCCAGATGGCGTCCACGCCCAGGCTTTTGATGTACTCCAGTCGCTGTTCGATGCCGGAAAGGGCGCCGATGCCGTCATTGTTGCTGTCGAAAAAGCTGCGCGGGTAAACCTGATAAATGATCATGACAGACTTCACGGAATGGTCGGAACCGATCAGGACCACGCACGCGTTGCGACGTCAGGAATCAAGTCCGGGAAAGCTTTCTGGCTGAAAGACGTTGCGGCCAGGAAGGAAGCTGATGCCGCGAAATGGTAGCGCCGTTCGCACGTGCCTCAAAGCATCGCGGGGTGATTTTTCACGCCCGCATGCAAATTGCTACAGGGTTGTTGAACAAGCGGCATCGAATCTTTTTCCTTCGTCATGCCTTGTGTGAACTTGTGTGGCCCGCATGACAAATGTTCGCGCGCAAGCGGTGCACGGAGCCGTTTGACAAGACGTAAGAGGCGACGTGAGGAAAAAATTACCATTCACGACATTCGTGCAAGCGCTTCGATTGCAATGCCGCCCATGGAATTTATTGCACGCTTCAGTGTCCGCCGGTAAAGCACTTCGTGTCCGGGATGGCACCTTGCATCGGCGCACCTGATTTCGAAAGGAACTTGAACGCAACTCATCGCAACTCGAACGCAATTCGAACGGATAACAAGCAATGCCAGCTCCGACGCCTTACCTGCCTCGTCTCTATTCGCTTCCCGCAACTCTCGCTACACCCGATTCCGCGCAAGACTGGCTTGCGCATGCCGTCGCCACCGGCTTCGACCAGGTGCTGCTTGTCGCCGCATCGGAAACGCCTGAGGAGTGGGTGCGCAGTTGCGACCGTCATGGTCTGGGGCTGCTGCTCGACTTCGACGTCGAACGGCTGCTGTCCGGTGCGCAGCGGATGCATCCGGAGTGGTACGGCGTGCCCGAAGAGAATGACGTGCTGCCGGATCCGCGCCGGTTACCCGGACAGGAACGCGAGGCGCGCTTGTGTCTTCGCGATACCGAGGATGTGCGGGAAGCGGTGACCGTCCATCTGCACGAATGCGTGCAACGCTTGCGCACGCTAGGTGTACAGGGTCTGCGTTGCCGCAGCCTTGCCTTGCTCAATGCGCAGCAGTGGAATGCCTTGCTTGCCGAACGCGAGACCATGCGCATGCTGGCATGGACGCCAGGCTGCACGCCGGAGCAGATTGCGGCGTTGGCCGGCTGCGACTTCGATGCCAGCTTCAGTTCCGCTGCCTGGTGGGACTTCCGATCGCGCTGGCTCGTGCAAGAGCATGCGCGCCTGCTGGCACTGGCACCGCCAGTCGCATTTCCCGAGAGCCCTGATGACGCGGTGATCGTGCGCGCGGACGGCTACGACGATCCGGCGCTGCGCGAAGGAATCAGTCTTCGTGCGCTGCGTCTGGCCGCCGCGATCGGTAACGGATGGCTGGTGCCGGCCGTATTCGAGTTCGGCCGGCGCGAGCCCGGCCCGCATCCGGACGAGGCGCGCAAGCAGGCACCCTTCGACCTGAGCGAAGAACTGTGCGTGGG
>JAEZHR010000387.1 GCA_023416415.1 Pseudomonadota bacterium | reverse complement strand
ACCCTGCACGATCTGCTCGACAACCCGGCTTCAATGAAGAAGCTCATCATCAAGGAAATCGAGACCGACGCGAAGCAGTTCGGCGATGCGCGCCGCACGCTGATCGAGGAAGCCGAACGCGCCTCCTTCGAACAGAAGCTCGTCGACGAGCCGGTGACCGTGGTGATCTCGCAGAAGGGCTGGGTGCGTGCGCGTACCGGCCACGGCCACGACCCGGCCCAGTTCACGTTCAAGGCCGGCGATGCGCTGTATGGCACTTTCGAATGCCGCACCGTCGACAACCTGCTGTGCTTCGGCTCGAACGGCCGCGTGTATTCGGTCTCGGTCAGCGCCCTGCCCGGCGCGCGCGGCGACGGCGTGCCGATTACCACGCTGATTGAACTGGCTTCCGGTACGCACGTCGTGCACTACTTCGCGGGCGGTCCGGATACCGTCCTGCTGCTGGCGTCGAGCGCCGGTTATGGCTTCACCGCCAAGGCCGGCGACATGGTCAGCCGCGTCAAGGCTGGCAAGGCCTTCATCACGCTGGATGCAGGCGACGAACCGCGCGCACCGCGCGTAGTCGGCGACGCCAGCGCGATCGCCTGCCTGTCGGAAAAGGGACGCCTGCTGGTGTTCGGCCTGGACGAGATCAAGTCCTTGTCCGGAGGCGGGCGCGGCGTAATCCTGATGGAACTGGAGAAGAACGAGAAGCTGGTGGCGGCATTGCCGATCACCCCGCGTGGCGTGGTCGTGCTCGGCACCGGGCGCGGCGGCAAGGCGCAGGAACTGTCTCTCGGACCGACCGCCCTGCAAGGACACTTCGGCAAGCGTGCGCGCAAGGGGCGGGCGCTGGAATCGAAGATCAAGCCGGCTGCACTGGCGGCGCCGAAATAATCACGGTCGTTCCCGCCTCGCGGGAACGGCCGGAACCTCGCGGCCAGGCCCGCTACAGCTTCGCAGCTATCAAGCCCCCCAGCCTCGCGATGCCCTCCCGGATTTTCTCCGGCGGCACCGTCACGAAGGACAGGCGCAGCGTGTTCGACTGCGGCGCATTGGCGTAGAACGGCGCGCCCGGCACGAATGCAACATTCCGGGCGATTGCCTCGTCCAGCAATCGCATGCAGTCGATATGCGACGGCAGCGTTACCCAGATGAACATGCCGCCCTGCGGGCGCGTCCAGCGTGCCGCGGACGGGAAAAATTCCTGCAACGCATCCAGCATGACCTGGCACTGGTCCGCGTACAGCCTGCGGATGGTCGGGACGTGAGTGTCGAGGAAGCCATCCTTGACCACTTCATGCACCACCATCTGCGTCAGCTGGGCTGTATGCAGATCGGCGGCCTGCTTGACCTGCTCCAGCTTGCGCACCAGCGGCACCGGGGCGACCACGTAGCCAAGGCGGATGCCGGGCGTGAGCACCTTCGAGAACGAACCCAGGTGAACGACGCCGCCCGGATGCATCGACAGCATCGTTGGCAACGGCTCGCCGCGATAGCTGAGCGCACCATAGGGATCGTCTTCGATCAGCGGCAGACCGAGGCGCGCACAGGTCTCGACCAGCGCCTCGCGCCGCCCCAGCGGCAACGTGCGCCCGGTCGGGTTCTGGAAATTCGGCAAGGCATACAGAAGGCGCGCACCTTCGGCCACTTCGGGAACGTGCTCCGGGATCAGGCCATCGTCGTCGGTTGCCACCGATGTGAATTCGGGACGGTAGAGCGAAAACGCCTGCAAGGCGCCAAGGTAGCTCGGCGTTTCGACCAGCACCCTGCTGCCCTCGTCGACCAGTACCTTGGCCAGCAGATCCAGCCCCTGCTGGGAACCGGACACCATCAGCACCTGCTCGGCAGCGATCTTCGCGCCAGGGGTGGACAGCGAATCCGCGATCCATTCGCGCAGCGGCGCGTAGCCGTCCGTGGTGCCGTACTGCAGCGCGACGCGCCCCTGTTCCGACAGCACGGCATCGAAGGCCGCCTGCATGCGTTCGACCGGGAAGGTCGCGGGCGAAGGCAGCCCGCCTGCAAAGGAGATCACTTCCGGACGGGTGGTGACCTTGAGGATTTCCCGGATCGCCGAACTCTGCAATTGCTCTGCGCGTTCGGAGAACTGCCACTGCAGCGGAGTCGGATGTTCCAATTTCATGCTTGTCTCACTGGCTGCCGTGCAGACGATCGCTGCCTGCACGGCACGGTTCATTCCACTTCGGCGATCAGTTCGATTTCCACGCAGGCACCCAGCGGAATCTGGGCCACGCCGAAGGCCGAGCGTGCATGCCGGCCCTTCTCGCCGAACACCTCGCCGAAGAGTTCGGAGGCGCCGTTGGTCACCAGGTGCTGCTCGGTGAAGTCGGCCGTGGAGTTCACGAGACTCATCAGCTTGACGATGCGCCGCACGCGATTCAGGTCGCCACCGCAGGCATCCTGCAAGGTGGCCAGCAGGTCGACGGCCACGGCGCGCGCGGCTGCCTTGCCCTCTTCGGTGTTCATGTTCCTGCCGAGCTGGCCGACCCAGGGCTTGCCTTCCTTGCGAGCGATATGGCCGGAAAGGAAGACCGTATTGCCGGTGCGCACGTGCATGACGTAGGCGGCGGCCGGCGCGGAGACGGCGGGCAATTCGATGTTCAGTTGCTTGAGTTTTTCGTAGACGGACACGAGTGGCTCCTGATTTGGATGGTAGACGGCGCGGCGGGAGCGCGCGAAACCGGCATGCGCCGGCCGATGGCCACCAGTAAGATGACCGCCAGTGCGAACAGGAAATGACGGATTTCGAGCACTTCGCCAAGAAGCAGGGCAGCGCCGACCAGCGTCAGGAAAGGTTGCAGCAGCTGCGTTTGCCCGACGCGGGCGATGCCGCCCAGTGCGAGGCCTTTATACCAGAAGAAGAAGCCGACAAACATCGAGAACAGGGACACGTAGGCAAAGCCGGTCCACGCCCGTACGGAAGCCTGCATGCCATGGGCGTGCACCAGCCAGAGCGTGATCGGCAGCAGCACCGGCATCGACAGCACCAGCGCCCAGCAGATCACCTGTTGCCCACCCATGCTCTGCGACAGACGTCCGCCTTCGGCGTAGCCGAATGCGGCAGCAACCACCGCCGCGAACAGCGCAAGATCCGCCAGATGCAGCGCGCCACCGCCCTCCATCACGGCGAACACGACGACCACTGCACTGCCCGCGCAGGCCGCGACCCAGAATCCGACCGACGGCCGCTCGCCGAAGCGCAGCGCAGCCACCAGGGCCGTTGCCAGTGGCAGGATGCCGACCACGATTGCCCCATGCGAAGCCGGAACGTAGCGCATGGCGATCGAGGAGAACAATGGAAAGCCGACCACCACGCCCAGTGCCGTCACTGCCAGCGCCTTCCATTCCGTGCCCTGCGGCAGCCGCGCGCGCATCTGCCACAGCAAAAGCGCAGCCGCTGTCGCCGCAACCACCGCCCTCCCGAGCGCCACCAGAACCGGGTGCAGTTCCGCGACCGCCATGCGGGTGAAGGGCAGCGTCAGGCTGAAAATCGCCACGCCCATCACGCCCAGCCACATGCCGCGCGTCTCGGTATTTGTATATCGTTCGCTCATATCCAGATCGCCACGGCGGAGTACGTCGTGGCCAGGACCATCACCGTACAGAACAGGCGCTGCCAGCGCGTCTCGGTCAGGTAGCGGCGCAGTGCGGCGCCGGTGCCCGCCCAGACCACCAGACAAGGCAGGCCGACCAGGCAGAACACCCCGCAGAACAAGGCGATTGCCAGCCACGCCGGCGTAATCCCCGGCAAGAAGGCCGAAGCACCGGTCACAGCCATCACCCATGCCTTGGGATTGGCGAACTGGAACAAGGCGGCGCCGAAAAACGACATCGGGCGCGCGTCCGGGTTCTCCTGGCCGCTGAAGGCCATCGTGCGCAGGTTCCAGGCGAGATAAAGGAGATAGGCCGAGCCGGCACTCTTGAGCAGGACGTGGATCGCCGGCACGGCCATGATCAGCGCGCCGACACCGGCCGCGCACAAGGCCAGCAGGCTGCCGAAGCCGAAGGTGATGCCCAGCATGTGCGGCACCGTGCGGGCAAAACCGAATACGAGCCCGGACGAGGGCAGCATGATGTTGTTCGGCCCCGGCGTGATCGAGGACACGAAGGCGAACAGCGCCAGCGGAATCAGTGAGTCCATGACCGCCCTTTCACGCGCGTGCCCGCGCGCTCGCCGGCACGGCCGGGTATCTTGGTATCGATGAATGACAGCAGATCAGGCATGAAAACCGATTTGTCGTTGATGAAAGTCTGGACTATCCTAATCGACACGTCCGGTACACTACCGATACACTTTTTCAAATAGTTCTATCTACTGTCACGGCAAAATGACCAATACAGTACCCCTGCGCAACCAACCACTCCGCAGCCTGGCCACAGCGTCGCTCGCGCGCGAGAGCGGCACCTCGCTGGTCGAACAGATCGTGCAATCCGTACAGGCGCGCATCGAGGACAAATTGCTGCGCAGCGGCGCGCGCATGCCCTCGATTCGCCGCTTCGCGGATCTGCACGGCGTCTCGCGCTTTACCGTGGTCGAGGCTTACGACCGGCTGGTCGCCCAAGGCTACCTCGAATCGCGGCGTGGTTCCGGCTTCTATGTGCGCGAGCGCTCACCCCTGCTTGCGAACACGGCAGCGGGGGGCGTCGATCTGCCGGCGCCGCAACTGGACGTGGTCTGGCTGGTGCGCAACATGTTTCGCGACCATCCGCCGCAGCGCATGCCGGGATCCGGCCTGTTGCCCCCTGAATGGATGGATAGCGGGCTGATCGCCAACGGCTTGCGCGCGATCAGCCGCCAAAATGCCAGCGTGCTGCTTCAGTACGGCAACCCGCAGGGCTTCCTGCCGCTGCGTCAGCAACTACAACTGAAGCTGGCCGAGCTGGAGATCGCCGCCGGCCCGGAGCAGCTGGTCACCACGGCCGGCGTCACACAGGGGCTGGACCTGATCGCGCGTCATTTCGCCCACCCCGGCGACACCGTTTTCGTCGACGATCCCGCCTGGTTCCTGATGTTCGACTCCTTTGCCACCCTGGGCATCAAGGTGGTCGGCATCCCGCGCCTGCCGGATGGCCCGGATATCGCCCGCCTCGCCGAACTGGCGGCGGTACACAAACCCCGGCTGTACGTGATCAACTCCGTGCTGCATAACCCGACCTCGACCTCGCTGTCCGCCGCCAAGGCCTTCCAGGTCCTGAAACTGGCCGAACAGCACGATTTCATCATCGTCGAGGATGACATCTACTGCGACCTGCACCCCGGCAATGCCGTCCAGCCCGCCACCCGCATCGCCGCGCTCGACCAGCTCAACCGCGTCATCTACCTCAGCAGCTTTTCCAAAACCCTGGCGCCGAATCTGCGGGTAGGCTTCATTGCGGCATCGGCCGACACGGCAAAACGCCTGGCCGACCGCAAGATGCTCTCCACCCTCACCACGACCGAGCTGGGCGAACGCGTGGTCTACAAGGTCCTGTCCGAGGGACACTACCGCAAGCATGTCGACCGCCTGCGCACGAAAATGGACGCCCTGCGCGACCGCACGGTCAAGCAGCTCGAGCGGGCAGGCCTGACGGTGGACATCACCACCCCGGCCGGCATGTTCCTGTGGGTCGATGCCGGCTGCGACACGACGGTACTGACCGAAAAGGCGCTGGAACAAGGCATCCTGTTTGCCCCCGGCAGCCTGTTCTCCCCCAACCAGCTGCCATCGCGGCGTATGCGGATGAACGTTGCGACCATGGGCGATCCCGCGGTGATGCGGTTTCTGGAGCGGGAAGTGGGCCGAAACACTTGAAAATTGGATATCCGGCCATAGATTCTGCGCGGTTGCCGTTGCCCGTCGCTGGCCTGCGTCCACATGGGCTCATGCGGCCCCTTACATCGTTCCACATACACCAGAGGTAAAAAATGGCCGTAGCCGAAAAGCAAACCATGGGTTTCCAGGCAGAAGTGAAGCAGCTTCTGCATCTGATGATCCACTCTCTGTATTCGAACAAGGAAATCTTCCTGCGCGAATTGATTTCGAACGCGTCGGACGCTTCCGACAAGCTGCGCTTCGAAGCGATCAACAACGGCGCCCTGTTCGAGAACGATCCTGAACTCAGAATCCGGATCACCTTCGACAAGGCCGCGCGCACGATCACGATTTCCGACAACGGCATCGGCATGAGCCGTGACGAGGCCGTCGAACATCTTGGCACCATCGCCAAGTCCGGCACCAAGGAATTCTTCTCCAGGCTCTCCGGCGACCAGCAAAAGGATGCCGCCCTGATCGGCCAGTTCGGCGTGGGCTTCTATTCAGGCTTCATCGTCGCCGACCGGATCACCGTTGAAACGCGACGCGCCGGCCTGCCGGCCGACCAGGGCGTGCGGTGGGAGTCCGCCGGCGAAGGCGAATTCTCCGTCGAGCCGATCGACAAGGCCACGCGCGGCACCGACATCACCCTGCACCTGCGCGAAGGCGAGGACGAACTGCTCTCGACCTGGAAACTGAAGTCGATCATCCGCAAGTACTCCGACCACATTTCGATCCCGATCCAGATGCAGAAGGAAGAATGGGACGAGGAAAAGAAGGAAACCGTGGTCAAGGACGAGTTCGAGAACGTCAACCAGGCCAGCGCCCTCTGGACGCGTTCCAGGTCCGACATCACGCCCGAGCAGTACACCGAGTTCTACAAGCACGTCGCGCACGACTTCGAAGACCCGCTGACCTGGACCCACAATCGCGTCGAAGGCCGCAGCGAATACACCCAGCTGCTCTACATCCCGGCGCGTGCGCCCTTCGACCTGTGGGACCGCAACAAGCGCGGCGGCATCAAGCTGTATGTGAAGCGCGTGTTCATCATGGACGACGCCGAACAGCTGATGCCGGTCTACCTGCGCTTCGTGAAGGGCGTGATCGATTCTGCAGATCTTCCCTTGAACGTGTCGCGCGAAATCCTGCAGGAATCGCGCGACGTCAAGTTGATCCGCGAAGGCTCGACCAAGCGCGTGCTGTCGATGCTGGAGGAAATGGCCAACAGCGAAGAGCAGGAACAGAAAGACAAGTACGCGAAGTTCTGGACCGAGTTCGGCCAGGTCCTGAAGGAAGGCATCGGCGAAGACCACGCCAACAAGGAGCGCATCGCCAAGCTGCTGCGCTTTGCCTCCACCCATAACGACAGCGACGTGCAGAACGTGTCGTTCGAGGACTACATTGGGCGCATGAAGGATGGCCAGGACAAGATCTACTACGTCACGGCGGAAACCTACGCGGCCGCGAAGAACAGCCCGCACCTGGAAATCTTCCGCAAGAAGGGCGTGGAAGTGTTGCTGCTGACCGATCGCGTTGACGAATGGATGCTTTCCTTTCTGACCGAAGTCGAAAGCAAGGAACTGGTTTCGGTGGCCAAGGGCGACCTCGACCTCGGCAAGCTCGAAGACGAAGCCGAGAAGAAAGAGCACGAAAAGACCGAATCCGAGTACAAGGATCTGGTCGAGAAGATGAAAACGACGCTGGCCGACAAGGCCAAGGACGTGCGCGTGACCTTCCGCCTGACCGATTCGCCCGCCTGCCTGGTGGCCGACGAAAACGAACTGTCAGGCAACCTGCTGCGCATGCTCAAGGCCGCCGGCCAGAACGCGCCGGAATCGAAGCCCATCCTCGAAATCAATCCGGATCACCCGCTGGTGCAGCGTCTGAAGACCGAGGAAGCACGCTTCGACGACTGGTCGCACATCCTGTTCGATCAGGCCTCGCTGGCCGAGGGTGGCACGCTGGCCGATCCGGCCGGATTCGTGAAGCGGCTCAACG
>JAEZHR010000299.1 GCA_023416415.1 Pseudomonadota bacterium | reverse complement strand
CGCCATAGTGCAGCGGCGCTGCGCCGGTGTCGTGCAGCAGCTGCCGCACGACCATCGGCTCAGTGCGCAAGTCGCGGCAGCGCGGCCTCCTCCAGCTTGAAGGTGCCAACGATCTGATCCAGCCGCACGGCCTGCTCCTGCAGGGCACGCGCGGAAGCGGCCGCCTGCTCCACCAGCGCGGCATTCTGCTGCGTCGCCTGGTCCATTTCCAGGACCGACTGATTGACTTCTCCGATGCCCTGGCTCTGCTCCTGGCTGGCCAGCGCGATCTGAGTGATCAACTCCGCAACGTCGCGCACCGAAGTGACGATTTCCTGCATCGCGCTGCCCGCCGTGTCTGCCAGACGTCCGCCGGCGTCAACTTGTCGCACGGAATCGGTAATCAGTTCCTTGATTTCCTTCGCAGCAGACGCCGAGCGCTGCGCAAGGTTGCGCACTTCCGAGGCGACGACTGCAAACCCGCGCCCTGCCTCACCCGCCCGCGCCGCTTCCACTGCGGCATTCAGCGCGAGGATATTGGTCTGAAAGGCGATGCCGTCGATCACGCTGATGATGTCGGCGATCTTGCGCGAGCTGTTCGTGATCGCACCCATCATATCGACGACCTGCGTTACCACTGCACCGCCACTGACCGCAGATTCCGATGTTGACGTGACCAGCGCATTGGCCTGACTGGCGCGTTCGGCATTCTGCCGCACCGTCGCCGTCAGTTGCTCCATGGCCGCGGCGGTTTTTTCCAGATGCCCTCCCTGCGCCTGGGTACGGGTGAACAGATCCTCGTTGCCTGTGGCGATGTCGCTCGTGGCGCCCGTGATCATCGTGCTGCTGCTGCGCACCTGAACCATCGTGGCATTGAGCGAACTGACGAAATGATTGAATGCCTTGGCCAGCGTTCCGATTTCATCGTCGGATTCGACCGGCATGCGGCGCGTCAGGTCGCCGCTGCTGACGATCTCGCGCAGAAGATCGGCAGCGCGCATCACCGGCGCGGCAATGGTTCGGCTGATCAGGAAAATGACGAACAGCCCGAATCCCCCACCGATCAGAGCGGCCACCAGTGCATTCAAGGCGGCAGCGCGTCCTATGTCTCCCAGCACCTCGGATTCCGACACTTGCGCCACGACATAGGCATTGAGTTCGGGGACAAAAGAAGAGGCAATCAATTGCGTCCCGTCCGGTGAGCTGAAGCGCGCGCTGGCATATTGCTCGCCATGGAGCAGGCTCTTTGCCAGTTCCGGCGTCAGCCCCGGCAGCTCCTGCAAGCGTGGCTGCTTTTGCACCAACGCGGGGTCGCGATGGATCAGCAAGCTTCCATCGGCGCGAACCATGTAAACCGAGCCGGTTTCACCCAGCTTGAAATGACTTACGGATTTCGCCAGTTCATCCACGCCGATCCCGAGTCCGGTCGCCGCCAGCTTGCCGCCCGGTGTCTTCACCCGGGTATTGATGAACATCATGTAGGCGTTGGTCCCTTTATCCCTGTCGATGTTGAGCTGATACGCCGCACCGCTGGACAGGAAACTGGGCAGCCACTGGTCGCCCGTGCTGACCTGCAGCGGACGGAAGCCTGCGTCGGTATAGAATCTGCCGCCGCTTTCCGTTGCCCAGAATACGGTGGCCACCTTGTGCCTGGCCTTCAGTTGCCTGGCCAATGCCTGCCACGCTGCCTCGCCCTCCTCCGGCACCCCGGCATCTTCCCAGGCATGCAGGAACGAATTGTCGGCCAGCGCCAGCGAGACGGCCAATGGCCCGGCGATCTGCTGACGGATATCGTTGCGAATCGACGCCACCTGCGCCGGCAATTCCACCGCTTCCACCCGTGCCCGGCTCGCCTGACTGGTCTTGACGAAGGTCAGCACGGAAAAAACCGTGATGAGCAGCAGCAGGCACAGCCCCATGCTCACCAAAAGCTTGTTCTGAATCGACAGCCTTCGCAGAAAATTCATATTTCGTGGTTCCTGTTTTGTAAAAGCGGGGTTGCTGTAACACGAGCGATCGCTGCGAATACGGAGCTGGGCATTGCATGCATCAAGCCGCGCAGCACCTTGTGCATGGCATGGACGGGCAAGCGGGGAAGGAGCGCATCAGTTCCCGTCCGGGCGGACATCGATGACGGTACGAGGCTCATCACCAGTCTTGCCCGTACCGATCTGATGCAGCGGCAACCGAAAATTGGCCACACAGCGCCGAGTTGCGATTCAGGATGGCTTCTCGTTTTCGTCTTATTGAGTTCTTTTCAATGCTGTGCGCTTTCTTGACGACAACGGACAATGCTAGTTGGTTTCAAGGTCTTTGAGAAGCGAATCGAACGCAGACCCGGCCGCGGCCTCCGCATCGCCTCGACCTTGTTCCTGCATGCTTGCAAGCGAAGGGGGAATCAAAGCATGATTAGCGCTTTGCCGCGGGCAGAACGAACTGCCCGCAGAACCGGATGATTCACACATGCCCATCATTTCCGCCCTCACCCTTTACCCCATCAAATCCTGCGCGGGCATCGAACTGCGCGAGGCGGTGCTCACCGAAGCCGGCCTGATGAGCGAGCAGATCTACGACCGGGAGTGGATGGTCGTGGATGCGCAGGGTCGCTTCCTGAGTCAGCGCGACCACCCGCGCATGGCGCTGATTCAGCCGAAATTGCGTGCAGAAACGCTGGAGCTGCGCGCACCGGGCATGCTGCGCATCGAAGTGCCTCTGGGCCTGCCGCATCCGGATGACGAGCGCACGCTCGAAGTGCAGGTATGGAAGGACACGGTCAAGGCCTACGACTGCGACGACACCACCGCCGCCTGGTTCTCGAACTTCCTCGGTACACCTTGCCGGCTGGCGCGCTTTCATGTAGACGCGCGGCGTGTCGTTGACCGGAGCTGGACCGGCGAGATCGAAGCCACGACGATGTTTTCCGACGGTTTTCCGGTGCTGGTGATTTCGGAGGCCTCGCTGGCCGATCTGAACGGCAGGCTCGTGGCACAAGGACGCAACGCCCTGCCGATGAACCGTTTCCGCCCGAACATCGTGATCAGCGACGCCAACGCGTACGAGGAAGACTACGCGCAGCAGCTCGCGATCGGCCAGGCCGTGCTCAAGCCGGTCAAGCCCTGTTCGCGCTGCTCGATTCCCTCCGTTGACCAGACCACCGGCGAGCGCGGCGACGATCCGATCGACATCCTGCGCACCTACCGCGTCAACGACAAGGTGGGCGGCGGCATCACTTTCGGAATGAATGCGATCGTCACGGCTGGGGCGGGAAGCACGCTGCGGGTGGGCGACGAGGTCAGGCTCGACCTCGCATTCGCGGATTAGTCGCCGATAACGGGCTGCGGCGGCAGCCGCCGCCGAGCGCGCACAGACGGCCGCACAATGTGCCGGCCAGGATCTCGGCGCACTGAAATCAGGCTTGCGCCTTTTTCTCTTCCTGCAGGCGCTCGAACTTGGCCTGCAGAACTTCGCGCGTCTCGCGCCAGGCGGGATTGAAGGGAATGCAGGCGACCGGACACACCTGCTGACATTGCGGTTCGTCGAAGTGACCGACACATTCCGTGCACTTGTGTGGATCGATCTCGTAGATCTCCGGGCCCATGGAAATGGCTTCGTTCGGGCACTCGGGCTCGCACACGTCACAGTTGATGCAATCGTCAGTGATCATCAAGGCCATGACTGCCGCCTACTGGTTGCCTTTCTCGATTTTTTCCTTGAGCCAGCGCTCGACCGAAGGAAACACGAACTTCGATACGTCACCGCCCAGCGTGGCGATTTCGCGCACGATGGTCCCGGAGATGAACTGGTACTGGTCGGAAGGCGTCAGGAACAGGGTCTCGACGTCGGGAAGCAGATAGCGGTTCATGCCGGCCATCTGGAATTCGTATTCGAAGTCCGACACCGCTCGCAGGCCGCGCACGATCACGCGCGCTTCATGCTTGCGCACGAAATCCTTGAGCAGGCCGGAGAAGCTTTCCACCTGCACGTTCGGGTAGTGGCCGAGCACTTCATTGGCTATCGACATGCGCTCGTCAAGCGAGAAGAACGGACGCTTGTTGGTGCTGATCGCCACGCCGACCACGAGCTTGTCGAACAAGCCGGAGGCGCGGCGCACCAAGTCTTCGTGACCGCGCGTGAGCGGGTCGAACGTTCCCGGGTAGACTGCTGTAACCATCTCGGCTCCCTGGTGACTGAAAGTCGGCATTATGCCCGAATTCCGGGCGTGCTTTTGCGTTGCAGCAAGTGAAAGAAAACCATGCCCGCGCGCCCGGCACGCAGCACTTCCCAATCCTGCATCCATGCGGGCGCCGCTTCACCGTCGAGCGCCTGCTCCGACTCAGCATATATCAGACCATCGGGTGCCAGCAGATCCTCGCAGGGAGGCAGCAGTTTTTCCAGCCAGCCCATGTGGTAGGGAGGATCGAGAAAGATCAGCGCGAAGCGCTCACCCCTTGCCTGCAGTTCGCGCAGCCCGGCAAGTGCATCCGCGCGCCGCACTTCGACCTGCGCGGCATCCAGACGTGCCCGAACGGCTTGCAGATGACGCACGGCCGGCATGTGGTTTTCGACCATCAGCACGTGCGCAGCTCCCCGGCTCGCACATTCGAATCCGAGCGCGCCGCTGCCGGCAAACAGGTCGAGACAGCGCAGCCCTTCCCAGCGTCCTTCGATGAGGTGATTGATCCAGTTGAACACGGTCTCGCGAACCCGGTCCGGAGTCGGACGCAGGCCCTCCGCGTCGGTCACCGGCAGCAGCGTGCGCTTCCAGCGTCCGCCGATGATGCGTACGCGCTGGGGCGCGGCTTTTCCCGGCGCCGGTCCGGGGCGCATGCGGGCCGCCTTCACGGACGCGCGCCAGCGACCACCACGGTCGACAGGCCCTTCAGGTCGATATGCCGCTTGAACGCCTGGCGCACGTCTTCGACGCTGACACGGTCGACGTTCTCGGTCCAGGTGTCGAGATAGTCCAGCGGCAGGCCGTAGAACCCGATCATCGCGATGTTGTCGAGTATCTTGCGGTTGTTGTCGATGCGAAGCGCAAAGCCGCCGATCAGGTTGTCCTTGGCCGCCTGCAATTCCTGCGCGGTTGGACCGTTTGCAAGGAAATTCGAAATGGTCGCGCGTACGACGTCCAGCGCCGGCCCGACCTGTTCGCGCTGCGTCTGCAAACCGGCCTCGAAGGGGCCCGGCTGGGCCAGCGGATTGATGTAGCTGTAGACACTGTAGGCAAGCCCTCGCTTTTCGCGAATCTCGTACATGAGGCGCGATACGAAGCCGCCACCGCCGAGCGTGTAATTGCCGACCAGCAGCGGGAAGTAATCCGGATCTCCGCGTCTGATCGCGGGCATGCCGAGCAACACATGCGATTGAGTCGCAGGGTGAGCAATCCATTCCTCGCGGCCTTCGTGCCAAACGACCTCGGGAAGCGGTGGCAACGGTTGGCCCTGCGGCAGACGCCGCGTCAACTCCCGGGCAATTTCGTCGGCCTGCTCGCGCGATACGGCGCCTATCATCGCCACGACGGCACGATTGGCCACGTAATGCTCACGGTGGAAATTAACAAGATCGGCGCGGACGAGGCCGGTGATCGATTCCGGGGTCGGATGCCGGCCATAAGGATGAGTGCCATACATCGCCGCCCAGAGCGCCTTGCTGGCGATCGCCTCGGGCTGCGTCATTTCTTCCTTCAGATTCGCGATCGTGCGTGCCTTGTCGCGCGCCAGCAAGCCTTCGGGAAAGGACGGCTGGGCCAGCACGCGCGCCATCAGTTCGACCGCCGCCTTGCGCTCGGTGGGTGCGGCCAGAGTGCGAAGCGTCAGTCCGGCGCGATCCATGCCGGGCGAGGTGCCCTGGCGCGCGGCAATGTCGGCAAATTCGTCCGAGATCGCTGCCTCGGTCAGTGCCGGTTCGCCATCGGCTGCGCGCACGCCGCGCGCCAGCATGGCATTGGTCAGGCTGGCCAGGCCGGACTTGCCCTGCGGGTCGCGCCGATCGCCGGCATCGAATTCCACGCTCACGTCCAGCACGGGAATGGCGTGGCTTTCGACGAACAGCACACGGGCACCATTGTCGAGAGTCCAGGACTGTATCTTCAGCTGCGCGGCGGCCGGGCCAACGCCAATGAAACCGAGCAGAAAAAGGGAAAAAAGTCGTCGCAGCATAGCTTCCTCGTATCCGTCCTCAGTGACGTACGCCCGCAGCGGGCGGTGCAGGCGCTTTTTCAGTGATCGGCAGCGGTTTCAGCGTGGCCACGGTCGATTGCTCCTGGCGGAAATACTTGCCCGCAACCGTGCGGACCTGCTCGGCCGTCACCGCGCGCAGCTTTTCGATGATGCGGTCGATATCGCGGTACGAAAGCCCGCTCATTTCCATGACGCCGATTTCCATCGCCTGGCCGAAGATGGAATCGCGCTTGTAGACCTGGTCCGCAATCAACTGTGCCTTGACGCGCTGCAGCTCCTGCTCGGATACGCCCTCGCGTGCGACGCGCTCGACTTCGGCACGCAGCAGCTGTGCCAGATCTTCCGTGGAGGTCCCCGGGGCGGGAGTGCCATCGAGGATGAACAGCGAAGGTCCCCGAGCGATATTCGAATAGGAAGCGCTGACCGATATCGCAACCCGGTCGGTACGCACCAATTTCGCATTCAGGCGGGCATTGTCGTAACCGTCCAGGATGCCGGCAAGGATATCGAGCGCGTACGCATCGTCGTCCTTTTCCACGTCGCGCAGGGTCGGCGCCGTGTAGGACAGGGCGACATACGGATTCTCGGCCGGCGCCTTGACGTTGACGCGCCGGATGCCGCGCTGCGGCGGATCGTTCTGTGGCTTGCGTACTGGCAGCTCCCGCCTTGCAATCCCTCCGTAATACTTCCGTGCAAGCGCCAGTACCTGCTGCGCGTCGACATCGCCGACGACGACCAGCGTGGCATTGTTCGGCGCATACCAGTTTTCATACCACCGTGCCGCATCCTCGACCGTCATGCTCTGCAGGTCGCTCATCCAGCCGACAATCGGATGCCGATAGGGATGGACTTGAAAGGCGGTCGCGAACAGCGATTCATAGAGCAGCCCCAGCGGCTGATCCTCGGTGCGCAGGCGACGTTCTTCCATGACCACCCGAATCTCGCGCCCGAATTCTTCCGCGTTCAGGACCAGATTGGTCATCCGATCGGCCTCAAGCGCCATGACCTCGCCCAGTCGGGATTTTTCGATCTGCTGGAAATAGGCGGTGTAGTCCTTGCTCGTAAAGGCATTGTCGCGCCCCCCGAGTGCGGCCACGCGCT
>JAEZHR010000296.1 GCA_023416415.1 Pseudomonadota bacterium | reverse complement strand
CGCACGCCGATGATGACGGTCGATTTCTCGCCATACATGCAGCGCGTCAAGGATGCCAAGCCGGATGTCCTGTTCGGCTTCGTCAACGGCGGCGACATCGCCCCCGCCTTCATGCGCGAATTCCGTGCCAAAGGCCTGCCCGAAGCCGGCATCAAGCTGATCGGTTCGGGCGAAATCGTCGATGAAACGGTGATGGAGGTCATCGGCGACAACGGGCTCGACACCGTGACCGTCTATCCTTACTCGATGCACCACCGCTCCGAGCTGAACAAGCGCTTCGTCGCAGACTTCAAGGCCTTGCACGGCGACAAGTACCGCCCGACGGCGATGACGGTCGGCGCGTATGACGCCATGGGAGTGCTCTATGCCGCGCTCAAGAAGACCGGCGGCGCAACCGATGGCCAGAAGCTGGTGGAGGCGATGAAGGGCGTGCGCCTGGAAAGCCCGCGCGGCGAAATCAGCATCGATCCGCAAACCCGCGACGTCGTGCAGAACAAGTACATCCGCCGTGTGAAGAAGATCGACGGTGTGCTCGCCAACGACGAGTTCGAAATCTACAAGGCCACGCATTGATGGGCGATACCTCCGTGTCTGCCGGGCCGCTTGCGCTCGGCATCGCAGAACTAGGGCAGGCGTTCCGTTCCGGGACGCTTTCTCCGGTCGAGGTGGTGGAGGCGCTGTTCGACGAGATTGCACGCGACAGCCGCGACATCAACGCCTTCTGCCATCTGGACTGCAACGCTGCCATCGCTGCCGCGCGTGCCTCCGGGGAGCGCCACCGGGCAGGTTCGGCGCTCGGGCCGCTGGACGGCATACCGGTGTCGATCAAGGACCTGGTGAACGTTGCCGGCTGGCCGACGCGGCGCGGCTCGCTTGCCTGTGCGGGAGAGCCGGACGCTGCCGCCGATTCGCCGGCCGTTGCGCATCTGCGCGCGGCGGGCGCCGTCATTTTCGGCAAGACCACAACCACCGAGTTCGGTTGGACCGTGATCTCGGACAGCCCGCACAGCGGACGCACGCGCAATCCGCTCGACCCCTCTCGTTCGGCGGGCGGATCGAGCTGCGGCGCGGCGGCGCAGCTGGCCGCAGGGTGGGGCCCGCTTGCGCTGGGCAGCGATGCCGGCGGCTCGGTGCGCATTCCCGCGTCCTATTGCGGCGTGGTCGGATTCAAGCCCACGTTCGGAGCGATCCCGCTGGCGCCGCAGAGTGCCTTTGCCGAATTCGCGCATCTGGGTCCGATGACACGCAACGTCCAGGATTGCATGCTGGCCATGCAAGTGCTGGCACAGCCGGATGTGCGCGATCCGAGTTCGCTCTTTCCACGCGCCGACGCCTTGCCCGCACGGCCTTTGCGCCTGGGGTGGACAACCCGGCTGGGCGGAAACGAGGCGCCGGCGCCGCAGATCGAAGCCGCGTTTCGCCAACTGCTGCAGCGGCTGGAGCAGGCCGGATACCAGTTGCAGGAGCTGGCCCTTGATGGCGAACATCTGTCTGCCGACATGTGGCAGGTCTGGTGTTCGAGGGTGTTCGAGTCCTTCGAAGCCTGGCCGTCCGAACGGCGCGCGCTGCTCGATGCGCCGCTGCAGCGCGCCTATGCCGAGGGCGAGGCGCAGGCCGCCAGCGGCCTCGCGCGCAGCCGCGCGGCATTGCGTGGGTTCAGCGGGCGCATCGCCGACGCTTACCGCAACGTCGATCTGATCCTGACACCGACCACCCCGACGACGGCGCCGCTGTTCGAGCAGCCGGGAACCGGAGACGCGCAGCACGTTGACTGGTTCGGAACCGGGGCCTATACCTATCCGTTCAACCTGACGCAGCTGCCGGCGCTGAGTCTGCCGCTGGGCCGTGGCGAGGATGGCATGCCGTTCGGCGTGCAGATCGCGGGGCGGAAATATCAGGACGATGGCGTGCTGGCGTTTGGCGCCGAACTGGAACGCTTACTGGGCAAACAGAAATGAAACCGATCGCAATTTTTCAGCACACCGAGGTAGGTGCGCCGGGCAGCATCCCGGACATTCTCGATGCGCTCGGGCGCACGCATCGCGTCATCCGCGTGGTCGATGGCGAAGCGGTCCCCGAGGACCCGTCCGCGTTTGGCGGCCTGATTTTCATGGGCGGCTACATGGGTGTGCATGACCCGCTGCCCTGGATTGCACAGGAGCAGGAACTGATTCGTCGTGCCGATGCGCTCGACATTCCGGTGGCCGGCCACTGCCTTGGCAGCCAGTTGCAGGCCAGTGCGCTGGGGGCCGCGGTACGCCCGAATCACACGCGCGAGATCGGCTGGCAGCAGATCATCATCGGCGATGGTGCCATGGCAGAGGAGTGGTGGGGCGATGCATCGGGCACGGCTGTGCTGACGTTCCAGTGGCACGGCGACACCTTCGAGTTGCCCGGCGGAGCGGTGCGCATTGCCAGCAGTGATTACTGCAGCAACCAGGCCTTCGTGCTGCGCGACCTGCATCTCGGCGTGCAGTCGCACCTGGAAATGACACCGTCGCTGGTTGAACTGTCGCTGCAGAA
>JAEZHR010000273.1 GCA_023416415.1 Pseudomonadota bacterium | reverse complement strand
GCCTGCGACTCCCCCCTCCCCGACGGGTCGTTGAGAGCGCGCGCACGCTGGCGGGCGCCGGCCAATCGGGGATCAGGAGGTCGGCCTCATTCATGACACTACGGCAGGATCGATGCCGGCGCGCACCAGCAATTCGCGCATATCGTCGGGGAGCACCGCTTCCCAGCCGTTCTCTTCGCGCGTCACGGGGTGCGTCAGCGCCAGCCGCTGCGCGTGCAGGGCCTGGCGCGCAAAGACGGCGGCAAGGTGGGACTTCCCGTACAGGGGGTCGCCGACCAGCGGAAAGCCTATCGACTGCATGTGTACGCGAATCTGGTGCGTACGCCCGGTTTCGAGGCGGCAGCGCAGCAGACTCACGGGGTGGCGATCGATCATCCCGTCAGCAAGGCGCTGGTAGTGCGTCAGCGCCGGCTTGGCACTCGGATGACGCGAGACCGCCATCTTCACGCGCTCACGCGGGTGGCGCGAGATCGGCGCGTTCACGTGGCCAGACAGTGGCGGCGTGCCCCACACCAGCGCCAAATACTCGCGGCTGACGGTGCGTGCCTGCAACTGACGCACGAGGTCGGTCTGTGATTCCAGAGTCTTTGCCACCACCATCAGTCCGCTGGTGTCCTTGTCCAGCCTGTGCACGATCCCCGCACGCGGCACGCCTGCCAGCGCCGGCGCATGGTGCAACAGACCATTGAGCAGCGTGCCGGACCAATTGCCTGCAGCCGGATGTACGACCAGGCCAGGGGGCTTGTCCAGCACCAGGATGGCCTCGTCCTCGTGCTGGATCGCCAGCGCCATCGGCTCCGGTGCAAAGGCCCCGTCTTCCGGCGCATCCTGCGGCTGCACGACGATCAGCTCGTCACCCAGCATCTGCGTCTTGGCCCGCGCGGGCTGGCCGTCCACGCGCACGTTGCCGTTCTCGATCCATTGTTGCAGACGGCTGCGGGAATATTGGGGAAGGAGCTGCGACAACGCCTTGTCCAGGCGTGCGCCGCAGAAATCTGGGGAAAGCCGTAGTTCGATGGGAGCCGGGCCGGCAACGAAGTCGTCGTCCTCGGCGCTTGTATCGGGGTCAGGGAGGGGGTGGTTCAAAATCGGGTTCGACAGAGTGTTGCACGCAGGCCATCAGCTATAATCCTGAGCTTCCGAGTGCGCCCACGCCTTTGCCATGCACAAAAAATTGATGAAATTTTCCGCCGTCATCCTCGCCATGAGTCTTGCGGGCTGCGGCCTTTTCGGTGAAACGCAGGACGAAACCAAGGGCTGGTCGGCTTCAAGATTATACGCTGAGGCTCGTGACGAAATGGGATCAGGGAACTACGAACGTGCCATCGATCTCTTCAGCAAGCTCGAAGCGCGCTACCCCTTCGGCACCTACGCGCAGCAGGCGCAGATGGAAATCGCCTACGCCTACTACCGCGAAGGCGACAGCGCGCAGGCGCTCGCGGCAGCAGACCGCTTCATCAAGCTGCATCCCAACCATCCCCGGGTGGATTACATGCACTATCTGCGCGGTCTCGTCAACTTCAACGACCGCCTCAGCTTCCTCAACTTCCTGACCCGGCAAGATCTTTCCGAACGCGACCCCAAGGCTGCCCGTGACGCCTTCGATGCCTTCAAGCAGCTCGCCGAACGCTTCCCGGACAGCCCTTATACCCCCGACGCAATCGCCCGCATGGAGTATCTGGTCAATGCGCTGGCGCAGCACGAGGTACACGTCGCGAATTACTACTATCGCCGCGGCGCCTATCTGGCCGCAGCGAATCGCGCCCAGCGCGCCATTGAGGAATACCAGGAAGCGCCGGCCGTTGAAGAAGCGCTGTTCATCCTGGTTCGCTCCTACGACGCGCTTGGCCTTCCCCAGTTGCGGGACGATGCCGAACGTGTGATGCGTGCGACCTTCCCGAACAGCGTCTACTTCCAGGGCGGCCCCAAGCGCGACCAGCCCTGGTGGCAGATCTGGTAGGCAGATCCGGTACTTGGATGAATGAAAGCCCCGCATGCGGGGCTTTCTGTATTTCAGGCTTCGAGCTTGCGCCGGAACACCCAGCTCTGACCATCCGACGCTTGCGCATCGAATGCGTAGCCCTCGCGCTCGAACGCCTTCAGGTCTTCCGGATCGGTGATCCCGTTCTCCGCCGCAAAGCGCGTCATCAATCCGCGCGCCCGCTTTGCGTGAAAGGAAATGATCTTGTATCGACCGCCTTTCCAGTCCTCGAACACCGGTGTAATCACCGGCGCCTTCAGCAGTTTTGGCCGGACCGATTTGAAATACTCTTCGGAGGCAAGGTTGATCAATGCCGACGCCTTCTTGCGCACCAGCACCGCATTGAGCGCTTCGGTCACGCGTTCACCCCAGAACGCGTACAGGTCCTTTCCGCGCGGATTCGCCAAGCGCGTGCCCATCTCGAGGCGATACGGCTGCATCAGATCGAGCGGACGCAGTACGCCATACAGGCCCGACAGAATGCGCAGATGGGATTGCAAATAATCGAGCTGCTTCCGATCGAGGCTGCCGGCATCCAGGCCTTCATAGACGTCACCGTTGAACGCCAGGACCGCCTGCTTCGCGTTCTCCGCCGTGAAGCTGCGCGACCAGGACGAGAAGCGATTCGCGTTGAGGACCGCCAGCGGATCGGAGATGTGCATCAGGCTGGCGAGCTCCGCCGGAGATTTGGGCCGCAGCACATCGACCAGTTCGGCGGCGTCTTCGATAAAATCCGGCAAGGTGTGCCTGTCGGTAACGGCAGGTGTGGCAAAGTCCAGCGACTTGGCCGGAGAAAGTACGATCAGCATTACTTACCGTGAAGAAATCAAACAGGGCGCAATGATACCGAAGCGCATCGTCATCGACACCAATGTCTGCCTCGATCTGTTCGTCTTCCGCGACCCGCGCTGGAGCACTCTGCTCGAAGCGCTGGAAAGCGGCACGATCCAGGCCTTCACCAGATCCGACTGCAGGACGGAATGGTTGCTGGTGCTTGACTACCCTCACCTGCCGCTTGATGCGGACAGCCGCGCCATGGCCACGGCTCGCTTCGACGCTCTGATCACCTGCGTGGAGCCGCCCGCAAGCGGCACACCGCTTCCGCTTTGCAAGGACCCGGACGACCAGAAATTCCTGGAACTGGCACGCGACATTCAGGCCGATTGCCTGATCACGAAGGACAAGGCCCTGCTCAAGCTCGCACGCAAAACACAGCGCAGCGGCATGTTTGCGATCCTGCCTCCGGAGCGCTGGCCGGGATAAGACGCGCGCGCCCTGCTGTGGCTACAATTGCCGAATCCACATTCCTGTACTCGTCATGAACGCACCCCAATCGCCCGCCTCCGTCGCCACCCCGGCATTGCAATCCCGGCTGCCGCAGGTCGGCACCACGATCTTCACCGTCATGTCTGCGCTCGCCGTCGAAAAGGGGGCCGTCAATCTTGGTCAGGGCTTTCCGGATTTCGATTGCGATTCGGCTCTGGTCGACGCCGTGACCGAGGCGATGAAGTCCGGCGCCAACCAGTACCCGCCCATGACCGGCGTGCCCGCCCTGCGCGAGGCGATAGCCGCCAAGGTCGAACGGCTCTACGGGCGCGCCTACGACCCGGTCACCGAGATCACGGTCACTGCCGGTGCCACGCAGGCGCTGCTGACCGCCATTCTGTGCAGCGTGCATCCGGGCGACGAAGTCATCGTCATCGAGCCGGTCTACGACAGCTATGGCCCGGCCATCGAACTGGCTGGCGGCCGGATCGTGCCCGTACAGATGGAAGTCGGGCCGGACGGTTACGTCGTTCCCTGGGAAAAGGTCGCCGCTGCCGTCACGCCGAAAACCCGCCTGATCATGGTGAATTCACCGCACAACCCGACCGGCTCGGTGCTGCGCGGCGAAGACATCGCCGCACTGGCCGACATCGTGCGCGGCACGGACATCCTTCTTCTGTCGGACGAGGTGTACGAGCACATGGTGTACGACGGCGCGCGCCACGAGTCGCTATGTCGTCACCCTGAACTGGCCGCGCGCGCCTTCGTCGTCTCCAGCTTCGGCAAGACCTATCACGTCACGGGCTGGAAGGTCGGCTACGTTGTCGCACCGGCTGCACTCTCGGCGGAATTCAGGAAGGTGCATCAGTTCAACGTCTTCACCGTTAACACCCCGGTCCAGCACGGACTGGCGCGTTACATGGCCGACCCGGCGCCCTATCTGGAACTGCCGACCTTCTACCAGAAGAAGCGTGACCTGTTCCGGCAGGGGCTGGAGACCTCACGCTTCAGGCTGCTGCCTTCCGACGGAACCTATTTCCAGTGCGTCGATTATTCCGCCATCTCCGATTTGCCGGAGGCGGAGTTCGCGAAGTGGCTGACTGCCGAGGCGGGCGTTGCGGCGATTCCGGTATCCGCCTTCTATAGCGAACCACGGGAATCGGGGATTGTGCGGTTCTGCTTTGCGAAGAAGGATGAGACCTTGAGGGAAGCTCTGGGGCGGTTGGCGCGGTTGTAGATTTTTATTGATTTATTGATGCGCTGCTGATTCGTTCTTTCTTCGGTTGGGCGATTGCTGGTGTTTCTTCGGACGACCAGGCCGGGACTGGCCCCGGCGGGCCAGTTACTTTCTTTGCTTCGCCAAAGAAAGTAACCAAAGA
>JAEZHR010000259.1 GCA_023416415.1 Pseudomonadota bacterium | reverse complement strand
CACCGCTTCATCCACATCGTGGGTGATCATCATCACCGTATTGCCGAGTTCGGCCTGGATGCGAATGACTTCGTCCTGGAGGTGGGCGCGCGTGAGCGCATCGAGCGCACCGAAAGGTTCGTCGAGCAGCAGCACTTTCGGCTTCATCGACAGCGCACGCGCAATGCCCACGCGCTGCTTCATGCCGCCAGATATCTCGGTGGGCAGCCGCTCCAGCGCATGCGACATGTTCACCATATCCAGGTTGTGCAGAATCCATTCCTTGCGTTGCGCTGCGCTCATGCTGTCGCGGAAGATCTTGTTCACCGCGATCTCCACGTTCTGGTATACGGTGAGCCAGGGAAGCAGCGAATGGTTCTGGAACACCACGGCGCGGTCCGGACCCGGGGCATTGACTTCGCGACCATCGACGATGACGCCGCCGCTGGTGGCCTTGAGCAGGCCGGCGACGATGTTGAGCACCGTGGACTTGCCGCAGCCGGAGTGGCCGATCAGCGAGATGAACTCGCCGCGCTCGACATCGAGATCGATGTCCTTGAGCACGCAGTTGCTTTTCTCGCCGCTGCCGAACACCATGTTCACGCGCGAGATCGCGAGGTAGGCCTTGTTCATGAACGTCTCCTTTCGCCCTAGCTGGCGGACGTGCCACGCGTGATCTTCATGCCGATCCATGCGACCAGGCGATCGAGCATGAAACCGACCAGGCCGACATAGACCAGCGCGAGGATGATGTCGCTGATGCGCGAGGAATTCCACGCATCCCAGATGAAGAAGCCGATGCCGACACCGCCGATGAGCATCTCGGCCGCGATGATGGCCAGCCAGGAAAGTCCGACGCCGATGCGCAGGCCCGAGAAGATGTAGGGCGCGGCGGCGGGCAGCATGATCTTGCCGAAGTACTCGAAGCCGTTGAGCCGGATCACCTTCGCCACGTTGCGGTAGTCCTCCGGGATGTTGCGGATGCCGACCGAGGTATTGATGATGATGGGCCAGATCGCGGTGATGAAGATCACGAAGATCGCCGACGGATTGCCGTCACGGAAGCCGGCCAGCGAGATCGGCAGCCAGGCCAGTGGCGGCACGGTGCGCAACACCTGGAACAGCGGATCGAGCCCGCGCAGCGCCCAGGTCGACTGACCGACCAGCACGCCCAGGCCGATGCCGATGACAACTGCAAGCAGGTAGCCGTAGGCCACGCGCTGCAGGCTGGCCATCAGTTGCCAGGCCAGACCGACATCGTTGCCGCCGTTGTCGAAGAAGGGATCGATGATCAGTTCCCAGGTGTCGGCAACGACCTTGCTCGGTCCCGGCAGGGACGCGCCGGGCTGCGAGCCCAGCAGTTCCCAGATCAGGCCCAGCAGGCCGATGACGACCACCGGCGGCACCACGCTCGCGGCGATCGCGCGCAGGCGCCGCGCCGCAGCCGCGCGGATGGCGCCTTGCGGTCCCGCTTTCGCGAGGCCCGCCGGTTCAATGATTTCGGCTGTACTCATTGCATGCTCCCGGTCCTGGCGCCGGCCCTCAGGCCGGACGGATGGTCTTGATGGTCAGGCTGTCGAGCCAGGCCTTCGGCTTCGCAGGGTCGAACACTTTCCCGTCGAAGAATTTCTCGATGCCGCGCGAGGTGGATGTCGGAATGTCCGCGGCCACAACGCCCAGCTCCTTCGCGGCTTCCTTCCACAGGTCTTCGCGGTTGACCTTCGCAATCAGGGCCTGGGTGTCGAGATTGGCCGGCAGGTAGCCCCAGCGCATGTTCTCCATCAGGAACCACAGGTCGTGGCTCTGGAAGGGATAGCTTGCCTGGTCCTTCCAGTAGCGCATCTGGTGCGGGCTGTTCTCGACCACACGTCCGGTGCCATAGTCGAAGTTGCCCTGCACGCGGTCGATGATGTCGGCTACCGGTGCGTTGATCCAGCGGCGGCGCGAGCAGATCTCGGCCACTTCCTTGCGGTTGGCCGGATCTTCACACCACATCTGCGCTTCCATGACCGCCTTGAGCAAGGCCTTGGTTGCATTCGGATTGGCATTCACATAGTCGGCACGCATGCCCAAGGATTTCTCGGGATGGTTATGCCACAGCTCGCTCGTGGTCAGCGCGGTGTAGCCGATCTTCTGGTTGATCAGCTGCCGATTCCACGGCTCGCACACGCAGAAGGTATCCATGCTGCCGACCTTCATGTTCGCCACCATTTGTGCGGGCGGAACCACGATGGTGGAGATGTCCTTGTTCGGGTCGATGCCGCCGGCAGCCATCCAGTAGCGAATCCAGAGGTCGTGGGTTCCGCCCGGGAATGTCATTGCCGCGTTGACCGCCTTGCTGGTGCGTGACGCCTTGGCCTGCAGGGCCTTTTTGAACCCGCTCGCATCGAGCCCGACTTTCAGATCCAGGTACTCATTGCCCACCGAGATGCACTGGCCGCCAAGGTTCAGGCGGGCGAGGATGACCATGGGCGTGGGCACGTTGTTCGGTGTGACCGCGCCGGTGGTGATCAGATATGGCATGGGCGTGAGGATGTGCGCGCCGTCGATGCCGTTCCGGCTCGACCCCAGCACCAGGTTGTCGCGCGTGGTGCCCCACGAAGACTGCTTGACGACCTCGACTTCGGTCATGCCATGCTTCTTGAAGAAACCCTTTTCGTCCGCCACGAACAAGGGTGCGGCATCGGTGAGGGCGATGAAGCCAAGCTTGGCCGCGCGCGTTTCCAATGCATTGCTCTTTGCAGACGCAATGGAAGGCCAAAGGCCTCCGGCGAAGCCGGCGCCCGCGAGGGCGGCGGCGCTCTTGATGACCGATCGGCGTGTCCAGTTTCGCTTCTCTGTTTTCTGCTGCATCGTCAGCTCCCTGTCGAAGTTGTGAGCGCTTGCTTGATTCGGGCCGCCTCCCTGTTCCTTCGTTCAGCAAGAGGCTGGCATCGGCCGGCATGCCATATCTGTCCGGCGCTTCAGTTGATGCAGGGAGTGTGCCAGCGGCAATGGCGTCGATTTCTGTGCCTGCGCCGGTCTTGCGCGGTTTACGACGGTGCGTGTCGCACCAATTCAGGTTGAGGCTCGCACCGCTGCCGTGCGCATCGACCCGCATCGTGCATTGTTTGGGGAATATCGTCGCCGAAAAGAACTGGCATCCGTTTTGCATCCGGACATGGGGCCGCAATACTGAAGACTGAATGCACGGCGTCACCCAGGGGGACTTCGATGAATAAGCTGAAGCTGGTAGTGGTGGGGAACGGCATGGCCGGCGTGCGTACGCTGGAAGAGCTGTTGAAGATTGCACCGGACGTCTACGAGATCACGGTGTTCGGTGCGGAGCCCTACGGGAATTACAACCGCATCCTGCTCTCGCCGGTTCTGGCCGGCGAGCAGACCATCAAGGACATCATGCTGAACGATGTCGGCTGGTACGCGGAACACGGCATCAGCCTTCATCTCGGCAGGAAGATCACGCAGATCGATCGCATCCGGCGCACCGTCACCGCCGACGATGGAACCAGCGTGCACTACGACCGCCTGCTGCTGGCTACCGGATCGAATCCTTTCATCCTGCCCGTGCCGGGGCACGAACTGGAGGGCGTGATTTCCTATCGCGACATTCAAGACACGAACGCGATGATCGAAGCGGCAACCCAATACAGGAACGCGGTCGTGATCGGCGGTGGCCTGCTCGGGCTGGAAGCGGCAAACGGCCTGAAACTGCGCGGCATGGACGTCACGGTCGTTCACCTGCACAAATGGCTGATGGAGCGCCAGCTCGACATGACAGCCGGCCGGCTGCTGCAAAAATCGCTGGAAGACCGGGGTCTGAAGTTCATGCTGGAGAAAACGACCCAGGAACTGGTCGGCGACGACGATGGACGCGTAAAGGCGATCCGTTTCACGGACGGAGCTGAGATTCTGGCGCAATTGGTGGTCATGGCGGTGGGCATCCGCCCGAACACCGCGCTGGCCGAATCGGCAGGTCTGCACTGCAGCCGGGGGATCGTCGTCAACGACACGATGCAGACCTTCGATCCCCGCATCTACGCGGTCGGGGAATGCGTCAATCATCGCGGCACGGCCTACGGTCTGGTGGCGCCGCTGTTCGAGATGGCCAGGGTGTGCGCCAATCATCTGGCACACTTCGGCATCAGCCGCTACCAGGGGTCGGTGACTTCGACGAAGCTGAAGGTCACCGGCATCGATCTGTTCTCGGCCGGCGAGTTCATGGGTGGCGAGGACACGGAGGAAATCCTGCTGTCGGACCCGATCGGCGGCGTCTACAAAAAGCTTGTCATCAAGGATGACAAGCTGGTCGGAGCCTGCCTGTACGGCGACACGGTCGACGGTGCGTGGTACTTCAGGCTGCTGCGCGAACAGAAAAACATTGCCGAGATACGCGACGCACTGATGTTTGGCGAAGCCAATACCGGTCGGCCGGGCGATGTCGGTCATGAAGGATTTGTACG
>JAEZHR010000292.1 GCA_023416415.1 Pseudomonadota bacterium | reverse complement strand
GCGCAGGCCGGGACCCAGTGTCTTTCATTCGATTCATTTGAACGCCGCTGGGCCCCGGCCGGGCCGTGATCCGCTTTCCACCGGGGCAACGTCGTGGAAGTTTCAGCCGCGTAGCAACTGCATTCGTTCGCGGCGGCGCATTCCAGGATTCCGACTTCGTTCTTAACCCGGGTAGCGCTGCACCGTCTGTTCGATCGTGCCGAAGATCGAAGCGCCGCTGGCGTCGCGCATTTCGATCTTCACGGTGTCGCCGAACTTCAGGAACGCGGTCTGCGGCTTGCCGGATTCGATCGTTTCGTACATGCGCACTTCGGCCAGGCAGCAGTAGCCGACGCCGCCGTTCTCGATCGAGGAGCCGTGCAGATTGCCCTGCTTGTTGGAGACGGTGCCGGAGCCGATGATGGTGCCGGCTTCGGCTTCGCGCGTCTTGGCCACGTGAGCCACCAGCTGGGCGAAGCTGAAGGCCATGTCTTCGCCGGCGTTCGGGCGGCCGAAGGGCTTGCCGTTGATGTCGACTTCCAGCGGCAGGCAGACCTTGCTGTCCTGCCATGCGTCGCCGAGTTCGTCGGGCGTGACGGCCACCGGCGAGAAGGCGCTGGCCGGCTTGGACTGGAAGAAGCCGAAGCCCTTGGCCAGCTCGCCGGGAATCAGGTTGCGCAGCGAAACGTCGTTGACCAGCATGACCAGGCGGATGGCCCTGGCGCATTCCTCGGGCGTTGCGCCCATCTTCACGTCGCCGGTGACGACCGCGACTTCGGCTTCGAGGTCGATGCCCCAGTCTTCCGACATCGCATAGACCGGGTCGCGCGGGCCGACGAAGGAGTCGGAGCCGCCCTGGTACATCAGCGGGTCGGTCCAGAAGGAAGCGGGCATTTCGGCATTGCGTGCCTTGCGCACCAGCTCGACGTGGTTCAGGTAGGCCGAGCCGTCGGCCCACTGGTAGGCGCGCGGCAGCGGCGAGTGGCAGGCAGTCTGGTTGAACGGCTGGGCGTGGCGGGCGGCGCCGTTGTTCAGTGCCGTGTAGACCTCCTGCAGTTGCGGCGCGCAACGCTCCCAGTCATCCAGCGCGGCCTGGAGGGTGGCAGCGATCTCGGGCACCGGTTGGCACAGGGTCAGGTCGCGGTTGACGACGACCAGGGTGCCGTCGCGTCCGCCGGTTTTGAGGGTGGCTAGTTTCATTGTGTTCGCTCGTGCAAGGGGTTGGGTTGCATTGCCTGTCGTTCCCGCGCGGCGGCGATCCGCCTGCGCGGGAACAACGGCTTCTTACTTCTTCTTTACTTCGTCGAAACCTGCTTCATCACTTCGGAGTAGATCCACGGATTGATCTGGGCCGAGAACTGATCCCACACCGGCTTGACCGCTTCACGCATGCGGGCGCGATCTTCCGGGGACACGGCGTTGACCTTCAGGCCCTTGGCTTCCATTGCGGCTTGCGCACTCTTGGCCTGCTCGCGGGCGACCTGGCGCTGGTAGCTGCGGGCTTCGACGGCGGCGTCGACCAGGATCTTGCGGTCGGCTTCGGAGAGCTTGTCCCAGAACTTCTTCGAGACCAGCGGCAGGAAGGCACCGTAGGCGTGCTCGGTCAGCGACAGGAACTTCTGCACTTCATTGAGCTTGAGCGCGGCGATCACGGCCGTCGGCGTGCCCTGGCCATCGATGGTGCGGGTTTCGAGCGCGGTGTAGAGCTCGGGCACGGCCAGCGGAACCGGGTTGGCGCCGAGCGCGCGCACGGTGTCCTGCGAGATCTTGGCCTGCACGGCGCGGAACTTCAGGCCCTTGAAGTCTTCCAGCTTGGCGATCGGGTGCTTGCTGTTGGTGGCGTTGAAGAAGCCGTTTTCCCAGTAGGCCAGACCGACCAGACCCTTGGCCGGCAGCAGCTCCAGCAGCTTGGCGCCGACCGGGCCGTCGAGCACCGCTTCGGCCTGCTGCGCGCTTCCAAACAGGAAGGGGAAATCGAGGATTTCGAAGTCCTTGATCATGCCGGTCAGCGTCGAGGTTTGCGGCACGGTGAATTCGATGGTTCCACCTTGCAGGGCGGAGGTCACCTGCACGTCGTTGCCGAGCGCGCCGCTGTAGAAGGGCTTGATCTTGATCTTGCCGTTGCTCTTCTGGTCGACCAGCTCGACGAAGCGGGCCACGCCCTGACCCTGGTGCGATTTCTCGGGCAGGGTGACGGCGAACTTGGCGTTGACCTGGGCGAAGGCCGAGGCCGAAAAGGCGGTGGCGATCAGGGCCGCGGCGAGGGTGCGGGCGAGCTTGAGTTTCATTTCCTATCTCCTTGGTGCAGATGGGTCTGCTTTGGTTGGTCTTGCTTTGGATGGTGCGTAAAAACTTTGTTATTACATCGCGTTACAACTTCGTTGTTACATGGCGTTTTAACTTTGTTGTTACATCCTGAAACTCGTTCGGGATTTCCCGCTACTGCCGTCCCGCCGAAAGCAAATCGCCGGGACGGCAAACACTGTTATCTCCACCACGCCGCCGGTACCGTCACCAGTTCCGGGAACAGGAGCAGCAGCACCAGCACGGCGCCTTCCGCAAGCAGGAAGGGCATCACGCCGCGTACCGCCTGGGCCATGCTGATCTTGCCGATCGAACTCACCACATTCAGCACCACACCCACCGGCGGCGTGATCATGCCGATCGAGCAGTTGATGATGAAGATGACGGCGAAATAGATCGGGTCGATGCCGGCGGCCTGCACGATGGGCAGGAAGACCGGCGTGAAGATCAGCACGATGGGGATGAAGTCGAGCACCATGCCGGCGAAGAAGATCACCAGCATCATCGCCACGATCAGCATCAGCTGATTGCCGGCGAAGACTTCGAGCCATGCGCCGACCTGGCCGGGGATGTCGGCGATCGTAATCATGTAGGACGCCACCATCGCCAGCGCGGCCAGCAGCAGCACGACGGCGGAGGTGCGGGCGGCGATCAGCAGGCAGTGATAGAACGAGGCCCAGGTCAGTTCGCGGTAGACCACCGCACCGACGAACAGCGCATAGAAGGCCGCGACCACGGCCGCTTCGGTCGGCGTGAAGATGCCGAACTTGAGGCCGCCGATGATGATGACCGGCAGCATCAGCGCCCAGCCGCCCTTGCCGAGCAGGCGCAGGCGCTCGCCCCAGCTGGCACGCGGGGCGATGGCGGTGTTCATCCCGCGCGAGACGATCCACCAGGCGACGACCAGCGAGAGGCCCATCATGATGCCGGGCACGATGCCGGCCAGGAACAGCTTGGTGATCGAGAGGTTGGCGACCACGCCGAACATCAGGAAACCGATCGAGGGCGGAATCACCGGCGCGATGATGCCGCCGGCTGCCATCAGGCCGCCGGCGCGCGCGGTGTCGTAGCCGGCGCGGCGCATCATCGGCACCAGGATCGCGGCCAGCGCCGCCGTGTCGGCCACGGCCGAGCCGGACAGGCTGGCCAGCAGCAGGGCGGCGAAGATGGCGACGTAGCCGAGTCCGCCGCGCAGGTGGCCGACGAAGGCGCCGGCCATGTCGACGATGCGCCTGGACAGGCCGCCCGCGTTCATGAATTCGCCGGCCAGGATGAAGAAGCGCACGGCCATCAGTACGAAGTTGTCCGCGCCGCCGATGGCGTTCTGGACCACGATCTGGGTGTCGAACTGGTCCATCTGCAGCATGATGCCCACGCCGGCGAACAGCAGGGCGAACGCGATCGGCATGCCCAGCGCGATCAGGGCCAGCAGGATGCCGAGGAAGAGCAGGGCGATCATTGCTTGCCCTCGCGCGCGCCGGTTGCCACTTGCTGCAGTTCGTCTTCGATGCGTTCGTTCAGTGCCTGGGTCATGGCGAGATCTTCATCGTTGCGGGATTCGCTTACCGTGTCCCAGAGGTTGAGCAGGATGCTGATGCCATTGCCCACGCCGAACACGATGGCGACGCCGTACAGCCAGCCATACGAAATGCCGAGCACGGGATAGGTGTTGTCGAGGTTGATGACGGTCTGCTGCCAGCCGCCGAGCACGAACATCCCGCACGCGGCCAGCATCAACAGGCCCATTGCGACGATGACCGCCTTGCGCAGGCCGCGCGGCAGGCTGCGCACCAGCGAGTCGAAGCCGATGTGCGCGTGCTGGCGCGAAGCGAGCACGGCACCGAGGAAGATCAGCCAGACGAACAGCAGGCGCGAGAGCTCTTCCGAAACGGCGATGCCGGAGTTGAACGCATAGCGCAGGACGACATTGCCGAACACCAGCACGGCCATGATGGACAGGCAGGCGACGATGGTGAATTCCAGCGTGCGTGAGATCAGGCGCGCAAGGCGGGTGTGCATGTGGGCGGATTCCTTGGGGTGCTGTGTGATGCCGCACGAAACTGAGCCCTCCCCCTCGGGGGAAGGGTTGGGGAGAAGGGGAAATCGGCGCGGGCGCTGGTTCGAAGATCCCATCCTCTCCCTAACCCTCTCCCTGCCGGGAGGGAGAGGGGGCAGGCTGCAGGCGGCGAAGTACGCTTACTGCTTCGCCGTGATCTGCGAATAAGTTCCGTCGTGCATCCACGCCGCATGCGCGGGCGCGCGCTTCGTCCGGTCCCACTCGTTGAGCATGCCCCACTTCACCTCGTCGAGCTTCTTCAACATTTCCGGCGTGGCGGTGTTGCAGGCGAGTTCCAGACGATGGCCGTTGGGATCGAAGAAGTAGATCGACTTGAAGATGGTGTGGTCCGTGATGCCCACGACCTTGATGCCGTCGGCTTCGAGGCGCTTCTTGGTTTCTTCCAGCACGTCGAGCGATTCCACTTCCAGCGCCAGATGCTGCACCCAGTCCGGGGTGTTCGGATCGCGGCCCATCTCGGGCTGGCCGGGAAGTTCGAAGAAGGCGAGGATGTTGCCGTTGCCTGCGTCGAGGAAGATGTGCATGTAGGGGTCGGGCGCCTTGGTCGAGGGAACTTCGTTCTCGGCAATGGCCAGCACGAAGTCCATGTTCAGGTACTTCTGGTACCACTCGACGGTTTGCTTGGCATCCTTGCAACGGTAGGCCACGTGGTGGACCTTGGTGATCTTCATTGCTGTCTCCTGAAAGAGTTGGGAGTGCTGCGGGCGCCCATTCGTCGGACTGCGCCGGTGGTCCTCCGTTGCGTGTAACGCAGGAGGATTCTGTTTGACGCCATTAAAGTCCAAGCAGGTTTATCATTCAAACGGGATTTTTATATGGATTTATAAGGTTTTCTTATGAATGTGACCCTGCGCCAGCTGCGCGCCTTCGTCGCCGTCGCGCGCACCGGCAGCTTCACGCTCGCAGCAGACAGTCTGCACGTGACGCAATCGGCGCTGTCCGGCCTGATCAAGGAACTGGAGCAGGCCATTGGCGTGCAGCTGGTGGACCGAACCACGCGCCGCATCCAGCTCTCCGAGGTCGGCCGCGAGTGCTATCCGCTGATCGAGAAGATCCTGCAGGACCTCGATGGCGTGCTGGGCGAGATCACCAATCTCAAGACGCTCAAGAAGGGCGTGGTGCGCGTGGCGGTGCCGCAGCTGATGGCCTGCACGCTGTTGCCCGAAGTGATCGCCGTGTTCAAGAAGGCTTATCCGGAGGTGCAGATCCGCGTGGTGGATTGCGGGGTGGAAAGCGTGGTCGGGCGCGTGCTCAGCGGCGAAGTGGATGTGGCCATCGGCCCGGAACGCGATGTGGCGATGGGCGTGTCGTCCCGGCTGCTGTTCGAGATGCCTTTCATGCTGGTCCTGCCGAAAGGACACCCTTTGCAGAAACAGCGCAGCATCACCTGGGCGGACGCGCTGGCCCATCCCTTCATTTCCCTGCAGGGCGAGTTCACCGAACGCCTTGCCGGCGATCTGCACCAGACACTGCGCGACCTGAAGGTGGCGCCGGCCAACGAAGTCGTATTCATGACGACTGCGCTGTCCATGGTCAGCGAAAATCTCGGCGTGGCGACCTGCCTGCCGTATGCGGAATCGCTGGTCAAGCGCTACCAGTTGCAGATGCGCCGCCTGCATCCGGAAGTCACGCGCAAGTTCTTCGTCTTCACGCGCACCGACCGTTCGCTGTCGCCGGCCAGCGAAAGCTTCGTCGAGACACTGTTCGATTTTGTGCGTACCTACCGGTGGCAGGATGCGGCGTGAAGTGATGCCGAGATGCGTGCCGCGTCACATCTGGCGAAACAGATGCGCATAGACGCGGCTCACGCCAAGCGGACGAGCGACGCCGCGCAGGGTGACGCTGAGCTTGCCGGCGTCGTCGCGCGTGGCGGCGAGAAGATGGCGGGTGTTGATGGCAGTGGCGCGGTGGATCTGCCAGAAGGCGTCCGGGTCGAGCCGGGGCAGCAGTTCCTTGAGGCTGGTGCGGATCAGCGTTTCGCCCTGCGCCGTCACCACGCACAGATACTTATCGGCGGCCTGGAAGTAGAGGACATCGTCCACGGGAATCATCCTGACTTCGTTGCCGATGCCGGCGCGGATGAATTGCAGACGCTCCCTCGGCCGCACGGCCGGCGCGAGCGCATGCAGCTGTTCGACGATGCGCGCCAGTTCGTCGTTATCGGAACTGCGTCGCTCCAGCCGCTCCTTTAGGCGCGTTACGGTCTTTGCCAGACGTTCGTCGGATACCGGCTTGAGCACGTAGTCGGCGGCCGCCTGCTCGAAGGCCTGCAGCGCGTATTCGTCATAAGCGGTCACGAACACGAGCTGCGGGAAGGGCACGCCGTCCGGCCATTCCTCGGCCAGCTCCTGCGCCGCCTCCAGTCCGCTCTTGCCGGGCATCTTGATGTCCAGGAAGAGCACGTCCGGCTTGCGTGCCAGCGCATGCTCGACCGCCGCGATGCCGTTTTCCACCGTGTCGGTTTCCAGCGCCGGCCACAGGCGCGCAAGGGCGGCGCCAAGCATCTGCGCGAGGATGGGTTCGTCTTCGGCGATCAGGGCGCGTGTGCTCATGTCGGCAGGCTCAGGGTGGCGGTGGTGCCGCCGGCAGGGGCGGATTCCAGGCGGAGGGCGCTGCGTGGCCCGTACTTGGCGAGCAGGCGCTCACGGATGTTGGTCAGGCCCACGCCGCCTTCCGCGCCAGCGCCGGCGTGCTCAGGGGCGAGGCCGAGACCGGTATCGGCGACGCTCAGGTGCAGCATGCCGCCTTCGCGCCAGGCGCGCACATCGATGCGTCCGCCGTCGACCTTCGGCTCAAGTCCATGCTTGATTGCGTTTTCCACGAGCGGTTGCAGAAGCAGCGGCGGCACCTGCACGTCGTCCAAATCATCGGGCAGGTGCAGCGCATAGGCCAGACGGGTGCCCATCCGTACCTGCATCAGGCCGAGATAGGCGTCCAGCAGCGCGAACTCCTGCTTGAGCGTGGTACTGCCCGAACGCGAGGCCGAGAGGGTGGCGCGCAGGTAGCGGATCAGGTGTTCGAGCATGTGTTGCGCGCGGGGCGGATCGAGCGCAATCAGGCCCTGCAGATTGGCCAGCGTGTTGAACAGCATGTGCGGTTCGATCTGGGCTTGCAGTGCCTGCAGCTGGGCTTGCAGCGCCTGGCGCTCGATGGCGGCGGCGCGTGCCTTTTCGGCTTCGGCTTCGGCCTTGAGCATGGCCAGGTGGCCGCGGCTCCAGAAAAACCAGGTGATGGCGACGGCGATGAGAAGCAGCAGCATTGCATAGCCGGGTCCGCGATCGACCTGCGTCTGCAGGATCTGATCGGCCGGCATGCCCAGCAGGATTGCGGCCAGTCCCTGGCCCAGCAGCAGTGCGGTGGGCAGCGAGATGGCGAACAGCAGTGCGAACGGCAGGGCCGGCGGCTTTTCCAGTCCCCACAACAACAGGCGTCCGCCATCGATGATGCCCATCATCAGCAAGCCGATGCACATCGAGATCAGGAGGTTGTCGAGGAAGACCGGGTGCAGGCGCAGCACATAGGTGACGAGCAGCGCGATGAGGAGATTGAACGCGGATGTGATCGCCGCATCGATCGCAAAGCGGCGCAGGCGCGGCCAGGTCGGGCGCGATTGTGGCAGGGCGTCGGGCACGCTGGTGTTCATTTCATCTTCTTCAGTTCGTGTTCGATCATGCGCTCTTTCCATGTTGCGCATGGCCCATTCAGGAAAACGGCGAGCGCGTGAAATAGTAACCCGACTCCCCACCCGAGCAGCGGCGCGAGCGACCACGCGATCCCGCGTGTGAGCAGGAGGTTCAGCAGGACCAGCCCGGTGTTGACAACCAGATAAACGCAGAGATGAATGTACAAGCCGAGGCGTCGATCGACGCGGCGCTTCGCTTCACGATAGTGGTGCGCTTGCATGTCTCCTCCTCCTTCAGATGGCGGCGACGGTGTTCCAGAGCAGGTCGCCGAGCAGGCGTCCGGGCAGGAGCGTGAAAATGCCGGCGATTGCCAGGCCGAGG
>JAEZHR010000191.1 GCA_023416415.1 Pseudomonadota bacterium | reverse complement strand
CTGGTGTTGGCGGGCTGGCCCCTGGCGAGTATCACGTGGTCGCGCCCCACGGGCGAGCCGCTGCGGGTACGCCTGGTGCAAGGCAATGTCGAACAATCACAGAAGTTCGATCCCCAGCTGTTGGAATCTGGCATTCAGCGCCACCTGGAATTGGCCGCACTACCCACGCCCGCGGCGCAACTGATCATCCTGCCTGAAACCGTCCTGCCCATCTTTCAGGACCGGCTCGATCCCGCGATCTGGCAAGCCTGGCGCAGCATTGCCGAGCGGCACTCGGCGGTTATCGCGATGGGCGTGCCATTGCGTACGCGCGGCGCGGATGGGCGTGACAGCTTTACCAATAGCGTGATTGGGTTTACGGCGGAAACGCCGCTGGAGCAGCTACGTTCGGGCACGCCCGCGCTGCGTTACGACAAGCAGCACCTTGTACCTTGGGGCGAATACGTGCCTCCCGGATTCCGCTGGTTTATCGACATGCTCAACATCCCCTTGGGGGATTTCGACCGCGGTGCCGAGCGCCAGCCGCCCTTTCACGTGGGCGATCAATATGTGGCATTCAATATCTGCTACGAAGACCTGTTCGGCATCGAGCTGCTGCCCGCGCTGCACCCCAGCGACAATGGCGAGCCCGGAGACACGATTCTGGCCAATGTGAGCAATCTAGGCTGGTTCGGCAACACCTGGGCACTGCGCCAGCATTTGCAAATCGGCCGGCTGCGCACGCTGGAAACGGCACGTCCGATGTTGGCTGCGACGAACACCGGCATCACGGCCGCCATCGATGCTCAAGGCCAGGTGGCGGCACAGCTGCCCCCGCACCAGGCGGGTATCCTGCCTGTCTCCGTGCAAGGCATGACTGGCCTCACGCCCTATGCGCATTGGGGCGACAAACCGGTGCTGGGCATACTGGCTTTGATCCTCGTCGTGGCGGGGATCGCACGTCGCAGGCAAAGAAATTTATAAATTTTCCGCCATTGACTTGCACACGAAAAAAAACTCGTGCATAATCTCGTTTCTTCGCCAACGGCACTAAACAAACGCCGCAACGACAGAGTTAACACCTCCAAATTGCAGCCTTGTTTTAGCGAAAACGGGGGTATAGCTCAGCTGGGAGAGCGCTTGCATGGCATGCAAGAGGTCAGCGGTTCGATCCCGCTTACCTCCACCACGCGACAGTAGTAGGTAGGCTGCAGTAACGACAGATTTCTGTCCCCATCGTCTAGAGGCCTAGGACACCGCCCTTTCACGGCGATAACCGGGGTTCGAATCCCCGTGGGGACGCCAAATGGAACCCCGGGTCTCGGAAGAGATCCGGGGTTTTTCACTTTTGTTCCGCATGAATATCCGCACGGCATCGCTTGCCCTGTTCTGCAAGGTCGTCGACAACTACGGCGATATCGGCATCTGCTGGCGTCTGGCCTTGCAGTTGCAGCGTGAGCATGGCATCGCCGTCACGCTGTGGGTCGATGACCTGGAGAGTTTCCGGCGACTCTGTCCGCAAGTCATGCTCGATGCCGAGATCCAGCACGTCAATGGCGTGGAGGTGCGGCACTGGCGCGATCAGAACGGCACGTTTTCACCTGCGGATATTCCCGACATCGTCATTGAGTTTTTTGGCTGCGATATCCCGCCCGCCTATGTCGCCGCGATGGCGCAGTGCGAGCCGGGTCCCGTCTGGCTCAACCTCGAGGGACTCAGTGCAGAGGAGTGGGTCGAGGGGTGCCATACGCTGCCTTCGATGCACCCACGCCTGCCGCTGACAAAGCATTTCTTCTTTCCCGGCTTTACAAACAGGACAGGCGGATTGCTGCGCGAGAGCGCACTTGACGAAGAGCGGCAGCGCTTTCAATCCGATCCGTCCGCCATGCGGGTCTTTTTGTCGCAACTCGGAGTGAGTGCGCAAGAGGCGGCGGCCATGAAGGTTTCCCTGTTCTGTTATCCGCATGCTCCCGTAACCGAGCTGTTCGCCGCGTGGAGTCAGGGCGGAACGGCGATCACCTGTCTGGTTCCCGAGGGTGTCGCGCACGATGCGGTGCGATCCTTCCTTGGCAGTGCGGCAACGCCCGGCGCGGTGCGCACGCACGGGGCGCTCACCGTACGCGTCATCCCGTTTGTGCCGCAGCCAGACTACGATCGCCTGTTGTGGGCCTGCGACCTGAACTTCGTGCGCGGCGAAGATTCCTTCGTCCGTGCGCAGTGGGCAGAGCGTCCCTTCATCTGGCATATCTATCCGCAGGACGAGCAGCTGCATCACAAGAAGCTGCGCGCCTTCCTGCAGCGCTATTGCGCCGGGAACGAATGCCTGGAGGCGTTTATGCTGGCGTGGAACGGGGGCCTTGCGCAGCCGTTTTCAGCGCCGCTGGCGGATGCGCTGCTCGAGGGCATGGCAGGCTTGCGGGAGCAGGCGATCGACTGGAGCCGGCAGATGCACTCGCTCGGGGACCTGGCCGCAAATATGCTGGCATTTGTTCGCACACTGCAGTGCGACGCATTCAACGATAAGCGCGGCGCCTGATGCGTTTTCGGTACTTCGAAACATGGGCCGCTACGGGACCGCTGGTATAATGCGCGGCTAATCGCACATGCGCCCGCTTCGGTCTGATAACGATCGCGTCAATATTCCGCAGGCTTCAGAGGCGAAGGCCTGTATTCCGTACAACTCATTTTTCTCAGATTCGCTATGAAAGCTGCAAAAGAAGTTCGCGTCGGCAATATCGTCATGATCGATGGCAAGCCGTTCATCTTGCTGCGTACCGATGTCAATGGCTCCAGCCGTACGGGCTTCACCTACAAGTGGAAGATGAAGAATCTTCTGACCAACGCACCGCTTGAAAACGTGTTCCGTGGCGATGACAAATTCGACGTCGTCGTTCTCGACAAGAAGCCGGTGACTTTCTCCTACTTCGCCGATCCGCTGTATGTCTTCATGGACGAGGAATACAACCAGTACGAGATCGAAAAGGAAAACCTCGGCGATGCGCTGAACTACCTGGAAGATGGCATGGAGTGCGAAGCCGTGTTCTATGACGGCAAGGCGATCTCGGTCGAGCTGCCAACTACCATCGTGCGGGAAGTGGTGTACACCGAGCCGGCCGTCAAGGGCGATACTTCGGGCAAGGTCCTGAAGCCCGCCAAGCTCTCGACCGGTTTCGAAATTCCGGTGCCGCTGTTCGTCGACATCGGCGACAAGATCGAGATCGACACGCGCACCGGCGAATACAAGAGCCGCGCAAAGTAAGCCATCAGTTCAGGCTTTCGGAAAAACGCCGCCTCTCCAGGGCGGCGTTTTCGTTTGCGAAGTGCAATTCGGATTCGCGCGCGTTGAACTGTCATTGCCCGGCAATCCGATGAAGCGGAACGCCGCGCCGCAAGGCGTTTGCATCCCGTATCGTCCGATATACACTTGCGACTTCTGTTGAAAGGAGACGATGCAATGCCCGCCTGGCGATTCTGCTGTACCTGTTTTTTCGTGCTGTTGCTGAGTGCCTGTGCCGGCACCGCGCCGGCGAACGAGGGCAGGCTGGCCGGTGGGGCCTTCACGCAGGTCGAGTCGGCTAGGATCAGGCATGCTAAGTCGTCGACGGACAGAGTGATTCAGGATGAAAAGGGTACAGTCGTCGTGCAGATGGTGCCGTATCGGACAGGTGTTTCAAGTGCCACAGTCGAGCAGATGTCGCGCAAGTTTGGGTGCGCGCCGAGCGGCGGCGCAGGACTGCTGACCGAAGATGGGCCGATCGAAGTCTATCGGGTGCAATGCGAAGACGGCCGTTATTTCATGGCGCAGTGTGAACTGCGCCAGTGCCGGCCGGTTCGTCAATAGCCCGGTTCAGGCAGTTTCGGCAACCTGGAGTACCAGCTTGCCAAAATTTTTCCCCTCGAACAGCATCAGCAAGGCCTGCGGGAAGTTCTCCAGTCCCCGGACCACGTCCTCTCGCGACTTGAGTCGGCCCTCCTGCATCCATTTCGCCATGTCGGTCACAGCCAGGTGGTAGCGGTCGGCATAGTCGAACACCACCATTCCCTCCATGCGCGCACGGTGCACCAGCAGTGACAGATAGTTGGAAGGACCCTTGACCGGCGTTGTGCTGTTGTACTGCGAGATGGCGCCGCAGATGACGATGCGCGCCTTCATCGCCAGGCGGGCATTGCGTCGCCTCCCTTCAACAGTAGCCGCAAGTGTATATCGGACGATACGGGATGCAAACGCCTTGCGGCGCGGCGTTCCGCTTCATCGGATTGCCGGGCAATGACAGTTCAACGCGCG
>JAEZHR010000071.1 GCA_023416415.1 Pseudomonadota bacterium | reverse complement strand
GGTGATGGTCGTGACCGACGGGGAGGGCGCGCGCACCTAGCGATAGTTCGCGCTGAATGCCCCTCTGCAGTCCGTGAGCGAACTGCTGTTGCACCACCGAACCTTGGCGGGATACGGATAGCTGGTGTCCGGATTGCCGGTCAGGATGGGGGCGCTGGCCGGAGTGCAGGTGCGCAGTGCGGGTTCCTTGCAATATTCGCCTGCAACCGTCGTGAAAAAATACGGCGGGTATGTCGTGCTTGTCTGCAGATTCGCCGTGGACGTGCTCTGCACGCCGAACGCGTCAACCTTGACGCTCTTCCAGTTCCTCGCTGATACGGACGCGCTGCTGTCGCCGCCGGTCGCGGCCGACACCCCGGTCATGCTCGGAAACGCCGTCTCGTCGAGTGCGCCGTTGGCGTTGACCGTGACGGGCGGCTTGTAGGTGACTGCAGGATCGTAATAGACGCCGTTGTAGGCCGCATTGCGGAACAGGTATTCATGCCCGTCCGACAGCGGAAACGTGCCGGTGAAATTGCAGCGCGGCATGGACGTGGAGAACTGCGAGCAGGCCCAGTCCGGCATGAAGTCGAAGTCCATGCTGCCGGAATCGTCGAGGATGAAAAACACGTTCGGTTTCACATCCGTCGATGACGGCGCGGAGTACGTATTCAGCGGCTCCGTGGAAATGTCCGTCGCGGCTTGCGCAATCGTGCACAACGCGGCGGCGGCAAGCGCCAGGCTCAACCGGCAAACACGGTTGTTTGCGTACATGGAACTCTCCCTGAACCTGATATGCGGCGTTCTGTCCTTGCCGCTGTTGTCTTACATTGAAACCACTGCCTGAACGTAGCCGACCGTATTCTTCGGCCCCGTCACCCGGACCGTGATCCGGTAGTAGGTCACCGATGGCGCTTCCAGCGGGACTTCGCCGGCTTCCTCCGCATTGCCCGACGCGACTGCGGAAACCGGAGATTGCACGCATCCCGCGCCCCCCGTCGGCGCCCCGGCGTTGTCGCACAGGCGATCAATCACGTACTGGATCGCATTGCCCGCGCCATCTGTGCCGGCGCTCACTGCCCGGGCGGACAGGGATGCCTGCCAGAAGTCATTCCACGATTGGCCGGCCTGGGGCTTGATCGTGTTTCCATTGGCGGCATAACCGTTGGTGGCGTCGTCGTCGTTCAACGTCCCTGCTTGCGCGCCATTCTGCAGCCATGCGATGGCCGTCTCGACACCGATGTCGGCCGAATGCGTGGCCGCCTGCTGAAAGGCCATGTTGCCGGCGATGATGTTGGTCGTATCGACCGAACGCACCACGGCAATCGCGGCAAGCGTCATGGCGATCAAGGCAACCAGAGCGATGAGCAGGACGACCCCGCGCTGCTTCGCCATTCCTGCGGAACGGGTCATGGGCATCCACCTCCCTCCATCCAGATCGTGTTTCGTATCGGAAGTTGAGCCCACAGCACCTTGTACCGATAGTGCTTCCATGGTTCGTCGGCTGCCGCATCCGGCCCGAGCGCGCCTGTCGCGGCAACCAGCGGCGCGTCTTCTTCGCCCGGCCAGGCCGGCGCATTGACTGGCGTGCCGTTGAGTGCGGTGCGCGTGACGATCGTCGCCTCCGGTTGCGAGCTGCGCGCAACGAGCGCAAGTCGAACCGCGGGGACGCCGGCCCAGCCGCAGCCATTCGTCGGTGTCGCCTGATCGTAGGTCAACTCGGTCGCTCCGGTGTTTCGTCCGTATTGCGCACGCAAGCCGACGATATCGCTGGCAAGCGGGATCCAGATGGAAGCGTCATCCGTATCCGCGACGCCGCAGTCGTGCTGCATGTAATCGCAAACGGTCAATTGGCCTGAACGGATCGCGTAGGCAAGGACCGAGGGGGCGCGGCCCAGGTTGTAGAAGGTGGCGCCGGCCGAGCTGCCCTCGGTCGTGACGGTGGTGGCAGCGACCTGGGTCACCTTGTCGAGCGTCAGGCTGGTGCTCGGCCCGCAAGCGACGGGGACCGCGAGGACGCGGTCGTCCACGGAGAACGATGAAGCATTCTGTACGGAGTACACGGACCCGGACTGGGCGTTGATGGCATTGCCCTGCGGCTGGCCATCCGTGTTGCCGTACATGACGAGCAGCGTGTCCGTGTTTGCGTCACCGGCAGGGATGATGCTTTCGGCCGGATTGATCGTGACCGGCGCCAGCGGGACCGGCGTCACGATGTCGGCTCCAGTGCTGGCGACCGTCCAGACGGCGTTGCAGCCAAAAACAGCCGGTGCATTGAAGCCGAAGCCTGCCTGGGAGACTTCCTGCCTGAGCTGATTGAACAGGATGGCGCTGACTGCTTGCGCGTCGCCCGAGCCGGTTGTAGATCGTCTGCGCTGTTCGGCCAGCGAGTAGACCTGCATGATGACGAGCGTCGCCGCCAGGCCGATGGCCAGTGCGACCATCACTTCGACAAGGCCGATACCCCGGGCACGAATGGGTGCGTATCGATGTGAGCGAGTCACGGTTCCTCCTACGGCAGGGCCTGCGCGACGATACGCGTGACCACGACATGCTGGCGCCG